>NZ_JBFUGO010000009.1:0-206074 GCF_056402875.1 Devosia sp. P3_B2
GCGGCTTGACCGGCGAACCGGTCCTTGCCGTGATGGTTTCCGCCTGAACTGCAGCGACCCGCAGCCCACCCGGTCTCCTCCGCACCAACCACTCGTCATGATCTCGCTTCGGTGCAGCGGATGGGTGGGAGAATCGCATGGTGGCGGAGTGGGGGGATAAGAAATTTCGGTGTGCTCGCTTTTGCCCTTCCCACCTGCCGTCATCCCGGCGAAAGCCGGGACCCAGTGCACGGGCCGATCCACCCGCGCGAGCACGTCCGACCTTGCTGTGATGGACCGGATGGGGTCGTGCCCAGACCAACCGTTCGAGCAGTGGGTCCCGGCTTTCGCCGGGATGACGGCTAGTGGGTGGGTTAGATCGGGACATGGCAGCATCTAGATGATGGTGGTGGAGGTGGTTGGTCAGGAGACGATCAGGTCCCAGAGGTCGTCCCATTGTGGGTTGGTTTCCTCGATCAGCTCCACCTTCCACGCTCGACGCCATTCCTTGATCCGCTTTTCACGAGGGATCGCGGACTCGGCATTGCCGTGTTCCTCGAACCAGACCAGTTTCGTCACGCCGTATCGGGCGGTGAAACTGTCGGCGATGGCATGGGTTCGGTGTTGGTAGACGCGCGCAACACGGTTCGACGTCACGCCAGTGTAGATCGTGCCGCGCTTGCTGCTTGCCATCATGTAGACGAAGAACTGCTTGCCCACCTGCGCCCCCGAAACATCGGATCGACGCAGGTGGACGCCGTCAACATCAGCAGGCCTAAGCCGCCTGCCTCCCGTACTTGCTCGCCACTTCCTCAGCCAACCGCCCGCTGATCTCCGCCAGGTGGTCGAACTCCTGTTCGAAACTGCCCACGCCCGCCGTCGCCGAGCGCAGTTCGATGATCAGGTCCTGCATCTCCGCCGCTGGAACATACGCGTGGATGTCGTCCCAGCCGTCCCAGCCATCGCGGGTGTCGGAGCCGACGATCTGGCCGCGTCGGCGCGGGAGGATGGCGTTGATGCGCGCCGTAGCTTCGCTCGGGCAATGCACCGTCACCTCCATGACCGGCTCGAGCAGCACCGGCTCGCATTGCGGCATGCCTTCGCGCATGCCGATCTGCGCCGCCTGCCGGAACGCCATGTCTGAGGAGTCGACGGTATGATACGAGCCGTCGGTCAGCGTCACGGCCACGTCGACCACGGGGAAGCCGAGTGGGCCGCCCATGTCGAAATACTCGCGGACGCCTGCTTCGACCGAGCTGATGTACTGGCGTGGCACCACGCCGCCGGTGATCTTTTCGTCGAAGCCGAGCCCGGCGCCGCGCGGCAGCGGCTTGATGGTCAGCACCACATCGCCGAACTGGCCGTGACCGCCCGACTGCTTCTTGTGCCGGCCGCGGATGTTGGCGGATTTCTTGATGGTTTCGCGATAGGCGATGCGCGGCACCGAGGTGGTGACCGGCACGCCATAGCGGTTGGTCAGCCGCTCGATGACCACCCGCAGGTGCATCTCGCCGTGTCCCTCGAGCACGGTCTCGCCGGTCTCGGGCACGTGCGTGAGCCGCAGCGACGGGTCCTCCTCGAGGATGCGCTGCAGAGCGGTGGAAAGGCGGACGTCGTCCTTGCGCTCCTTTGGCGATACGGCGATCGCCATCATCGGCACGCTCTCGGGCGGTGGCATCAGGTCGGGCACCATGCGGCCGGCCGACAGGGTATCGCCAGTGCGGGCCGCCTCGACCTTGCCAAGGGCGACGGTCTCGCCTTCCTTCGCCGCCTCCCGCTTTTGCGTCTCCTGGCCCATGACCCGGAAGATACCCGACACCTTGCTTTCACGGCCATCGGCGGAGCGGAGCGTCGCGCCATCGGCGACACTGCCGCTGAGCACACGGGCGACGCACATCTTGCCGCTGCGGGCAGTCTGCATGGTCTTCATGATCTGGACCACCGTGCCGGTGCCATCGGCGAGGCCGAGGCGGGCTCGCGTTTCCTTAACCGTCGGCGCCTCGTGGCGGATCGCCTTGAGCAGGCGGGTGATACCGTTGCCGTGCTCGGCCGAGCCGATGAACACCGGGCAGATCTTGCCGGCGCGCATCTCCTCGACCAGGTCCTTGAAGATCAGGTCCTTTTCCGGCGCCACGTCCTCCAGCAACTGCTCCATCAGCACATCGTCGAAATCGGCGATCTGCTCGAGCATCGCGGTGCGAGCGGCGACCTCGTCGGCCTTCTCGCCATCGGGCAGGGCGACGATCTCGCTCTCCTTGGCCTCGTGATAGACATGCGCCCGCTCAAGCGCGAGGTCGATGCAGCCGGTGACGACACCGCCCTTGGTCATCGGCAACTGGCGCAGCACCAGCGGCACGCGGCTCGCCGGCTGCAGCATCGTGAGGATGTCGCGCACGGGGCCCGAGAGCCGGTCGATCTTGTTGAGGAAGACGAGGTGGGGCAGCTGGCGCGCCTCGAGATCCCTGAGGATCAACTGCAAGGCGGCGACCTTCTTGGGGTCGGCTTCCGCCACCACCACCGCCATGTCGGCGCCGGCGAGGACGGGCAGGCCCTCATATTGGAACTCCACCGAGCCGGGGCAGTCGATGAACGTGTAGCGGTCGCCCATGAACTCGGTTTCGGCGACGTTGACCTCGACGCTCATGCCGTTGGAGCGGGCCTCCGGTGCGGCATCGCCCACCATGTTGCCGTCCTTGGCGTGGCCTTGTCGGGTGATGGCCCCAGTGCGCATCAGGATCGCTTCGAGCAGCGAAGTCTTGCCGCTCGCGAACGGCCCCACCAGCGCGATGCACCGGGGCCCGGCTTGTCTGCCGTTGTCGTTTGCCATCTACTCCTCCTGGGTTCGTGATTTGTTCCTCTGGCGACGTCCTCCCCGGTGCGTGTTCCTCGCACCGTTGAGGCGCGTCCGCACCGATACTGTAGCGCTCCAGAGGGGCTGAGCCAATCGGCGTCGGGGGGCTGTGGATCACCGAGGCTACCCCGGTGGAAGGCGGCGCGCACCAGCCCTGCAGAGAGCACCCTTCCCAAACCCCGAGTCCGGTGGTAATCACCCTCGCCAACCCGCAGCCGGACGTCGAGTCGTTCCCACTGCGGGCTTCCGTTTTTCTGATGCTCAGAAGGGAAGGGCCCGACCCTTGGCGAAGATCATTACTTCCATCACCGGCGATAGCGCACTGACGTTCGACGACGTGCTGCTGCAGCCTGCGCGCTCCGACGTGCTGCCGACCGATGTCGACATCCGCACGCGGGTGACCAAGGACATCTTCCTCAACATCCCGATCCTGTCGTCCGCCATGGACACGGTGACCGAGAGCCGCATGGCGATCGCCATGGCGCAGGCCGGCGGCATGGGCGTGATCCACAAGAACCTCGACATCCTGGTGCAGGCCGAACACGTCCGCGCGGTGAAGAGCTTCGAAAGCGGCATGGTGGTGAACCCCATCACCATCGGCCCCGACGCGACGCTGGCCGACGCGCTGGCGCTGATGGAGGCTAACCACATCTCCGGCATTCCGGTGGTGGAGAATGGCGGCGCGGGCGGCCGGAAGATCGGCAAGCTCGTCGGCATCCTCACCAACCGCGATGTGCGCTTCGCCACCAACCCGCGCCAGCGCATCGCCGAACTGATGACGCACGAAAACCTCGTGACCGTTCGCGACGGCGTCAGCAAGGACGAGGCCAAGCGCCTGCTGCACGCCCATCGCATCGAAAAGCTGCTGGTGGTCGATGACGAGGGCCGCTGCGTCGGGCTGATCACGGTCAAGGACATCGAGAAGGCACAGCTCAACCCGCACGCGGTGAAGGATGCGCAGGGGCGGCTTCGCGTCGCCGCGGCGACCGGTGTCGGCGATGCAGGCTTCGAGCGCTCGCTGGCACTGATCGATGCGGGCGTCGACCTCTTGGTGATCGACACGGCGCATGGCCATTCGTCGGGCGTGCTGAAATCGGTGGAGCGGGTGAAGCGCGAGAGCAATTCGACCCGCATCGTTGCCGGCAACGTCGCGACCGCCGAGGCCACTCGCGCGCTGATCGAGGCGGGTGCGGATTCGGTGAAGGTCGGCATCGGGCCGGGTTCGATCTGCACCACCCGCATCGTCGCCGGTGTCGGCGTACCGCAGCTGGCGGCCGTCATGGCCTGCGCCGAGGAAGGCGACAAGCACGGCATTCCGGTGATCGCCGATGGTGGAATCAAGTTCTCAGGCGATCTGGCCAAGGCATTGGCCGGTGGTGCTTCTTGCGCGATGGTGGGTTCGCTTCTTGCCGGCACCGACGAGAGCCCGGGCGAGGTCTACCTCTACCAGGGCCGCTCCTATAAGTCGTATCGCGGCATGGGCTCGGTGGGCGCCATGGCCCGCGGCTCGGCCGACCGCTACTTCCAGCAGGAAGTGCAGGACAGCCTGAAGCTGGTGCCCGAGGGCATCGAGGGCCAGGTGCCGTATAAGGGCGCTGCCGGCAACGTGCTGCACCAGCTGGCGGGCGGCCTGCGGGCGGCGATGGGCTACACGGGTGCGCCGACGCTGCAGGATTTCCGCGAGAACTCGGTGTTCGTGAAGATCTCGGGCGCCGGGCTCAACGAGAGCCACGTGCACGACGTCTCGATCACTCGCGAGAGCCCGAACTACCGCGGCGGCAACTGATGCGGCTGCCCGGCCGGATCGCTGCCGCCATCGATGTGCTCGCCGATATCGACGCGCACAAGCGCCCGGTCGCCGAGGCGCTGAAGGCCTGGGGGCTCAACAACCGCTTTGCCGGCGCGGGCGACCGCGCCGCCATCGGCAACCTGGTCTACGACGCGCTGCGCCGGAAGAGTTCGCACGCCTGGGCTATGGGCTCGGACGCGCCGCGCGCGCTGGTGCTGAGCGTGGTGCTGCGCGAGTGGGGCGAGAACATCGAGGAGCTGAACCAGAGCTTCGGCGGTGATCGGTTCGCGCCAGCACCGATCGATGCGGATGAGGCAGCGAAGCTCACGGCGGCAGATCCGCTGGCGGGCGCGCCGGACCATGTGCGCGGCGATGTGCCGGAATGGGTGGCGCCGCACCTCGCCGAGAGTTTTGGCGAGGACTGGGTGACCGAGGCGCATGACCTCGCCGGCCGGCCGCCGCTCGACCTGCGCGTCAACACCCTGAAGGCCAATCGCGACAAGGCGCTGCGGGCGCTCGTTCGGTTTGCGCCGGATGCGACGGTGATCATCCCTGACGGCATCCGCTTTCCGGCTGGCGAGCGCGACAGCCGCACGCCGAACGTGCAGAGCGAGGAAGGCTACATCAAGGGCTGGTTCGAGGTGCAGGACTTCGGCAGCCAGATCGTCGCGGCGCTGGCCGGCGCGCGCGGTGGTGAGCAGGTGCTCGACCTCTGCGCCGGGGCAGGGGGCAAGACCCTCGCCATGGCCGCTGCGATGCAGAACCGTGGCCAGATCTTCGCCTATGACAGCGACCGGACCCGGCTCGCCCCGATCTATGATCGTTTGAAGCGCGCCGGCGCCCGCAACGTGCAGGTCCGCGCGCCGGGTGAGGGTGTGCTCGACGATCTCGTGGGCAAGCTCGATCGCGTCGTGGTCGATGCGCCGTGTACCGGCTCGGGCACCTGGCGGCGCCAGCCGACGGCGAAATGGAAGCTGACGCCAGAGCAGGTGGCGGTGCGCGTCGAAGAGCAGCGCGCCATCCTCATCGAGGCGGCGAAGTACGTGAAGTCGGGCGGCACGCTCGTCTACATCACCTGCTCGGTACTGCCGGCCGAGAACGCCCTGCAGGCGACGGCTTTCCTCGAGGCCAACCCGGACTTCAAGGCGATCGCCGGCAACAAGCAGTGGATGAGCCATTTCTCCGGCTCGAAGCTGCGCGCCCGGTTCTCGCCGGAGGGTGGCGTGGCGCTGACCCCGCACCTTACCGGCACCGACGGGTTCTACGTTATCGCGATGCAGCGGGGCTGAGATGGCACGGGATGAAGACAGCGGCGTCCCACTGGTCGCCGTCGTGAGCGTCGGCTCGATCGCATTCCTGCTGATCGTCGGGGCGGTGATCTGGTTCGCCATCCCGGGCATCAGCGCCCGGCACCACTTCGTCTCGCCCTCGGGTCGTATCGCGTTGGATATTGGCGAGCAGTGCGGCGAGACGGCGTGCGAGCGGCGAGTCATCGCCGAAACCACGACGCCCGATGGCAGCAAGTCGCGCCGGGGGTGCCATTTCAGCCTGACCCAGACTCACGCCGTGCTGCTCAACGCCCATCCGCTGTGGTCCGCCGACGAGCAAACCGTCGACATCGTCTATGCCGATGCCGAAGGGCAGGGCGGCAAGTTCCCGCTGGATATTGCTGCGGATTGCACGATCACGGAGTGAGGCGCCTGCCTTCTCCCACAAGGGGAGAAGAAGGTGACCCGACTGAGGGATCGGCGTCCTGCTCCGGCCCCTAGTGCAATTCCCGCGAAATCGCTTCCCCCAGCGCCAGCCGGGTGAAGCTGACCTCTAGCCCTTCGCCGGTGGGGGAGCAGGTCATCGGGCCGACTTCGACAGTCTCGCCCATGCTCAGGTAGCAGAGGCGGACCAACTGCCAGTTACCATCGGGCTCGCGCAGTTGCACCCGTAGTGCCTCGGCATGGCGCGTCAGTCGCAGCGTTACCGACGCATCGGCTGCCCCTCCGAGCTTCAGCACCGACCAATCCGACTGGTCGTCGCGCGTCACCACCACCGAGAAGTGCATCGCCCCGTCGGTGAACTCGACGCCGCACTTGAGCCAGTTCTCGCCATCGACGAACAGCATGGCCCCGGCCTGATCGTATAGGCGCTGGTAGCTGGCCGAGAACGTCAGCTCGAAGCTGAAATCGCCGCTGACCTCGGTGGCGCGGAAGTGTCCGTTCTCATGCTTGAAGCCGTAGAAGGTGTTGTTCCAGTAGTCGGTGTCCTTGCCGGTCCGGACCAGCAGCGTGTCGCCGCGCTCCTCGTAGAAGGGCGGCTGGTTGCGCCAGAAGCTCTTGCCGGCCTTCATCGGATCAACCTGCCGCCGGAGAAAGCGTGGGGGAGGCGGCGCCACGCCGCTCCTTGCCGCGCGCCCAGCGGATCATCGGGTTTTCCACCAGATGATAGGACAGGTGCGCCACGGTGAAAGTGATCACCGTGATGATGGCGCAGGTGACGACGAAGCGCGTCGGGTCGCTTGCCTTGCCGTGATCGATCAGCGGATCCCAGTAGACCCGCACCAGCTCGAGCACCGGATAGTGCCAGATGTAGATGCCGAACGAGATGCGCGCCACGTAGCGAGTGGCTGGGTTGTCGAGGAGGCTGCCCACGAAGACGCTGGACGGGGCAGCCGAGAGAAACAGCCCGATCGCCAGCACGAACCACGGGAAGCCGTAGGGCACCCCGAGCCAGCCCCAGCCATCGGGGGTCTCGGCCGTCGTCTGCACAGCGATGAGGTAGAGCGACCAGCCGATCGCCGCGATCGCCACGGCGTCGAACAGCATGTTGCGGTACTGCGCCCAGCGCACCTGCAGCCCGGCGGCCAGGGCGCCGATGGCGAACATGGCGAAGAAGGCAAAGGGATTGAAGCGCGGCATCCAGGTCTTGGCGCCGCCGATCAGGCCGAAATCCCAGCCGCGCTGGTGCATGTCGACGCGGTAGTATCGGGTGAACAGCCAATGTGCGACCAGCGCCAGCCCGATCACCCCCACCCACAGCAGCCGCGATCGCCAGCCTTTGCCCACCCAGTGGCCGGCGAGGAACAGCAGGGCGAAGCCAAGCGGCAGCAATACGTATGAGGTCACCTCGAAGCTGATCGACCAGAGCGGGCCGTTCACCTCGACCGGGAACAGCGTCACCCAGTGCCAATCGGCGACGGTGAAGATGCCGGCGAACAGCCGCAGCACCAGTTGCCCATCCAGCTTGGCGCCGAACACGGTGATCGACAGCACGAAGGTGACGAGCAATGCCAGCCAGAAGCCGGGAAGGATGCGGGCAGCGCGGCGCATCGCGTAGGTGGCGAGCGAGGGGGCGGCCTCGCCACGATCCAGCGCCTGCCAGAACGGCCGCGCCAGGAGGAACCCCGAGAGCACGAAGAACATCGCCACGCCAAACGTGCCGATCCACGCGAACACGCGAAACCACTCGACGGCGCCAAGATTGTCGTTCCAGCTCATGCGCTGCGCCAGATGGTGGAACAGCACGGTGAGGCAGGCGGCGGCGCGCACGAAATCGGCACCATTCAGGCGGTTGTCAGTCATCGGTTCCCCTCATACCGCAGCTCCGCATCTGCTGTGCGGATAACGCTGCAATCGATTACATTTGCCACTGCCAGTCCGGGCCGCGCAAGCCCCATCGGCTCCTCCAGCGGTCAGTGCGGCGTCGGCCGCCTGCATTTCGACGGTGCCGCGCTGGCGTTGACGCCAATGAGCCGCGGTGAACAGTATGCGTCGGGCTCGTGGAAAACATGAGGACAGCAGCATTTCTCCTGGCGGGCGTGACCTGCGATGACGGCGTTGCATCGCATTGCGAGGCGCTGATCGAGGGACTGCGCGACAATGGGTGGCGCGTAGTCATTATTTCCGGCCCTGTGCAGTACGACGCGTCCTCGAAGTTGCGGTTCGATCGGCTGAACGAGATCGCGGCGGCCTGGATCGTCCGCGAGCGCGGCAACATGAGGGTGCCGGCTCCGGGACGCCTGCGAACCCTGTTGCGCGAGCTTAAGAAGTACGACGTGGAGGTACTGCACGCGCACGGCTTCTCGATGCTGCTGATCGCGCGAGCGTTGGGCTGGCTGGCGAAGCTCCCGGTCGTCGCGACCTTTCACCCTTCGGTCCACATCGCCCGTGGCGCGCAGGATGCTCAACGGAGCCAGTTCGCAAATCCCCGCCGCTACCGGTCGGTGCTGCGCCTGCTTCCGCCGGCCCGGTTCCTTGCCCTCTCCACTGAAATCGAGCGCTTTCTGATCGACGCCTGCGGCGTCCCTGCTGAGCGCGTTTCGAAGATCCTCGCGGGCGTCGACGTCGACCATTTTCGCCCGCCGACCCTCGAGGAACGGCAGGCTGCGCGCCGAGCCCTCAGGTGCAGCGATCAGGCGCTGGTTTGTTCCATCGTCGGACGGCTGAGCTGGAACAAGGGCCACGATCTCGTCATCGACTCGTTGCGGCAGGTCCGGCAGGCCCTAGCCGAGCGCGAGTTGCGGTGCTTGATCGTTGGCGGCGGCTACCAGGAGGAGGAGATACGCGACGTCGCCCACCAGTCGCAGGCCGACACCGAGCTGTTCAGCTTCCTCGGCTTTGTCACTGACTTGCGCCAGGTCTACTGGGCCTCAGACCTGTTCCTGCTGCCAAGCCGTGTCGAGGGATTTGCCCTCGTCGTGGCCGAGGCCATGTGCTGCGGCGCCGTGCCGATCCGTACACCCAGTGGCGGAGCGCTCGATCAGATCCGCGACGGCTGGAACGGACGGTTGGTCCCTTTCGACGACGCCGACAAGTTGGCCGAGACCATCCTGGAGCTTTCCGATGCGGGCACGCTGCAGCAGATGTCGGTCAACGCCGCGGAGTTCGGCCGCGCCCAGTTCGACCGCAGCGTCATGGCGCGCAGATCGGCCGAAGTGTACGCAGATGTCACGATGCCAGGCGCATCGTCAGGCAGGTGATGTCGTCGGCCTGCTCGGCCCCGGCTGCGAATGCATCGACGTCGGCGAAGAAGCGCGCGGTCAGATCGGCAGGGGGCAAATGGCCGTACTCGTCGAGCAGCGCTTCGAGGCGGGCGTTGCCGAACTCTTCGACATCCGGGTTCATGGCTTCCGTCACCCCGTCGGTGAACAGGACCAGCGTGTCGCCGGGACTGAGCGCAACCCTCGCTGAACCAGCCGGCCGCGTTCTACATGGTGCGCAGCGGCAAGGTCGCGGTGCGGCTGGAGGAGCGCCACGGTGATCGCGGAGACCGACTGCGTCGTCGTTCCGATCAGCGAGAAGCAATTCCTGTTCATGGTCGGCGAAGCGCCTTACTTCGGCCTGAGCGTGATGCGGGTGCTCGTCGAACGGCTTCGCCAAGCCACCAAGCCATGCCCGGCGCCTGACGATAGCCTTCTTACGGCCCTGCCTTTTCGGGATTGCACGAGATGACGACCATGCTGGACGAACTGCTGCGGGGCCTTTCCAACCCGGTGATACTGTTCGGCCACTTCACCTATTTCCTGCTTATCATCTCCATGCTGATGCGGCGGATGGTGGCGCTGCGTATCCTCGCGGTCGCCTCCGGCGTCGCCAAGATCGTCTACCGCGCCTTCTTCGTGTTCGATCCGGTCAGCGTTCTGTGGGAGACGATCTTCGTGCTCGTCAACATCGGGCAGCTCCTGATCATCTGGTACTACGAGTACCACCATCGCTTCGCCGAGGAAGAGCAGCACTTTGCCGAGAACATGCCCGAAGGCGTCGACCGCAGTGCCATCAAGCGGCTGCTCGATCTGTCGGACCTCGAGCGATATGAGGCCGGCGCGGTTCTCACCACCGAGGGCGAGCCGGTGCAGCGGCTGATGTACCTGGCCGACGGCATCGTCAAGATCGAGCATGGCGACCGGGTGGTGGCCATCTGCGGGCCCGGCGACTACATCGGCGAGCTGAGCTTCCTTTCCGGCAAGCCGGCCAGCGCCACCGCCACGGTGGCGAAACCGGCGCGGATCCTGGTGTTCGACCAGACCCGGCTCAACACCGCGGTCGAAGCGGACCCGCAACTGCGGCGGACGCTGGAATCGGCGCTCAACCGCAACCTCGCGGGCAAGCTGGTGCGCTCTAACGCCGTGGAGGGTGTCGGGCAGACCGCCTAGTGCGAACGTCCGATATCGACTTGCCGGGGCAAGACTTGCGGAATCCCCGGCCGCGCTTTATTTCCCGCCCATGACAGACATCGCCGCCGCCCCCGCCGAGTCCATCCTCATCATCGATTTCGGGTCCCAGGTGACCCAGCTGATCGCGCGCCGCCTGCGCGAGACCGGCGTCTACTGCGAGATCCATCCGTTCCAGAGCGCCGCCGAGGCTTTCGCCCGGCTGCAGCCCAAGGGCGTGATCTTCTCGGGCGGTCCCGCCTCGGTGACCGACGAGGGCAGCCCCCGGGCGCCGCAGGAAGTGTTCGACAGTGGCGTGCCGATCCTCGCCATCTGCTACGGCCAGCAGACGCTGGCGCTGCAGCAGGGCGGCAAGGTCGAAGGCGGCCACGCCCGCGAGTTCGGCCGGGCCGATGTCGAGATCAAGGAGCCGAGCCCGCTGTTCGACGGGCTGTGGCAGGTCGGCGGGCGCTATCCGGTGTGGATGAGCCACGGCGATCGCGTCACCGAGCTGCCCGAGGGCTTTACCGTTGTAGGCACCTCCGAGAACGCCCCGTTCGCCATCGCGGTCAATGAGCGCAAACGCTACTACACCACGATGTTCCACCCCGAGGTGGTGCACACGCCGGATGGCGGCAAACTCCTCGCCAACTTCGTGCACAACATCGTGGGCCTGAAGTCCGACTGGACCATGTCGGCCTATCGCCAGCGCGCCGTCGACAAGATCCGCGCCCAGGTCGGCAAGGGCAGGGTGATCTGCGCGCTGTCGGGCGGCGTCGATAGCTCGGTGGCGGCGATCCTGATCCACGAGGCGATCGGCGAGCAGCTCACCTGCGTGTTCGTCGACCACGGCCTGATGCGGATGAACGAGGCCGACGAAGTCGTCTCGATGTTCCGCGATCACTACAACATTCCGCTCGTGCATGTTGATGCCGCTGACAAATTCATCGGCGCGCTCGAGGGCGAGTCGGACCCGGAGACCAAGCGCAAGACCATCGGGCGACTGTTCATCGAGGTGTTCGAGGAAGAGGCCAAGCGCATCGGCGGCGCGCAGTTCCTGGCGCAGGGCACGCTCTATCCTGATGTCATCGAGAGCGTCAGCTTCTCGGGCGGCCCCTCGGTCACCATCAAGTCGCACCACAATGTCGGTGGCCTGCCGGCGCGCATGAACATGCAGCTGGTGGAGCCGCTGCGCGAGCTGTTCAAGGACGAGGTCCGGGCGCTGGGCCGCGAGCTCGGCCTGCCGGACCGCTTCGTCGGCCGCCATCCGTTCCCTGGCCCTGGCCTCGCCATCCGCCTGCCGGGCGGTGTGACGCGTGAGAAGCTCGATATCCTCCGTCGCGCCGACGCCATCTATCTCGACGAGATTCGGAAAGCCGGGCTCTACGACAAGATCTGGCAGGCCTTCGCCGTACTGCTGCCGGTGCAGACCGTCGGCGTGATGGGCGACGGCCGCACCTACGAGTTCGTCTGCGCGCTCCGCGCCGTGACCTCGGTCGACGGCATGACGGCGGACTTCTTCCCCTATGACATGAACTTCCTCGGCCGCGCCGCCACCCGCATCATCAACGAAGTGCGCGGCATCAACCGGGTGGTCTACGACGTGACGTCGAAGCCGCCCGGCACGATCGAGTGGGAGTAATCCCGGAACCCGAGGGCATCGACAAAGCCGGCTTGCCCCCGGCCCCGGCATCCTCGTCCGTACATAGTTCCCGGATGGTGCGCCTCGCCTATCTCGCCGCCGGCTTCCTGCTGCTCACGCTGGGCATCATCGGTGCGTTCCTGCCGCTGATGCCGACCACGATCTTTGTCATTCTCGCCGCCGGCTGCTTCGCGCGTTCTTCGGCTCGGCTCGAGAACTGGCTGCTTCGGTACCAGCGCTTCGGCCCGATGATCGTCGCCTGGCGGACCGAGCGCGCTATTCCGCGCCGCGCCAAGGTGCTGGCTGCGATCGGCATGGTGCTCGGCTACACGGCCTTCCTCATCGGCGCGCGGCCTGGCCTGCTGCTGAACCTGTGCGTGCTGGCGATCTTTGCCGGCTGCGCGTGGTACGTGCTGTCGAGGCCAGAGCCGTCGAACTAGCCTTTCACCCGGATACTCACATTGCCGCTGCCATGCTCCTGCACCAGGCGGTAGAGCTGGCGGGCATTCTCGGTGGAGAGCCGCACGCAGCCGTGCGAGGCGGCGCGGCCGAGGCGCTTGACCTCGCTGGTGCCGTGGATGGCGTAGCCGCCGTGAAAGAAGATCGAGTAGGGCATCGGGGCCCAGTCGTATTTCTTGGAGTGGTATTTCTTGTACATCCGCTGCACGCCATAGCGCCCCTTGGGCGTGGCATAGCCCTTGCGGCCGGTGGAAACGTCGAAACTGTAGGTCGGCTCGCCCCCTACCAGGACGCGCATATGCTGATCAGAGATATCGATGACTATGGAAACGTCGGCGGCGGCGACTGGCGTTGCAACGACGAGGCAGGCAACAAGAAGTAAAACACGACGCAACATCTTGATATACTCTGCATTGGCGCTGACGAAAGCTTGGCTTATGCCGGTTGCAGAGCTGTTAAGATCGCATCTCGCATGTGCGCCCTCACGCGCTCGTGACCCGCTGGGAGCAAGGTGCGCAGGGCGTTTGCATTCGCGCGGTCGCCTCACTATGGTGCGGCCGAATTCGACCCCCGTTCCGCTTGAGCTACATGTCCAACGAAAACATCATCCGTGAGATCGACGAGGAACTGCGCAGCGATCGCATGCGCAGCCTGTGGCGCAATTTCGGCCCCTACGTCATCGGCGCAGCCGTGGCCATCGTGCTCATCGTTGCGGTCAACGAGGGCTGGAGCTGGTGGCAGAACTCCAACTCGTCGAAGTCCTCGGATCAGTTCTACGCAGCGCTGACGCTCGCGGACGGCACCGATGCCGCTGCTGCGAAGAAGGCGCTCGACGACGTGATCGCCGCGGGCCATGGCGGCTATCCGACGCTGGCGCGCTTCCGCGAGGCCGCGTTGCTCGCACAGGGCGGCAAGACCGCCGAGGCGGTTGCTGCCTATGATGCGCTGTCGACCAGCGAATCCAACGCCCACGTCCGCGAGCTGGCGCTCGTTCTCGCCGCCAACCTGCTCGTCGACGGCGGCGATGTCGCCCAGGTCGAGCAGCGCGTCGGCGGTCTCGTCAGCGGCACCAGTCCGATGCGCAACGCCGCGCGCGAGGCGATCGGTCTCGTCAAGTACAAGGCCGGCGATCTCGCCGGGGCTCGCCAGAGCTTCGAGGATGCGGTTAACGATCCGCAGGCCAGCCAGGAACTGCGCGGCCGGCTGAACATCTATCTGGCCCAGCTGGTCGCCGAGGGCGTTGCCGCTCCGGTCGCCGATGCGGCCGCTGCCGAAACGCCTGTCGTGGTCGATCCCGCCGCTGCCGCCGCCGCCGAGACATCGGTCGGCGATGGTCCGGCGCTCGACACCGCCCCGGCCCCGGAAACCGCGCCTGCCATGGAAGCCGCCCCGGCGATGGAAGCGGCACCCGCCATGGCTCCGGCTACCGAACCCGCGCCGGCCGCGGACGCACCTGCCGCTCCCGCGAACTAAGTTCGCGTCGGCCTACTTGTACTGGGGTCTCGCTTGACCGTTACCGTCGCCATTGTCGGCCGTCCCAATGTCGGCAAGTCGACGCTGTTCAATCGGCTGGTCGGCCGCAAGATCGCGCTCGTCGATGACACGCCGGGCGTGACCCGCGACCGCCGCGAAGCCGAGGGTCGCATCGCCGACCTGCGCTTCAAAGTGCTCGACACCGCCGGCTATGAGGACAAGACCGACGGCTCGCTTGAAGACCGGATGCGCCAGCAGACCGAGATCGCCATCCGCGATGCCGACGTGATCCTCTTCATGATCGACGCGCGGGCAGGGGTGACCCCGCTCGACGAGCGTTTTGCACAAGTGCTGCGCCGAGCCAGCAAGGACGTGCACCTGATCGCCAACAAGGCCGAGGGCAAGGCCGCAGATCCTGGCCTGCTCGAAGCCTACAACCTCGGCTTCGGCGAGGCCGTGGCGCTGTCGGCTGAACACGGCCTCGGCCTCTCGGACCTACACGCGATCGTCTCGAAGGCTGTCGATGCAGCCGCCGAGAAGGCCGCAGGCGTCGCCGCGCTGTCCGAAGACCTGATGCCGGAGGTCGATGTCGACCTGCCGCCCGACGACGGCTCGACCGAGGAGGGGCCGGCCAAGCGTTGGGACCCCAAGCGATTCCTCAACGTCGCCATCATCGGCCGCCCGAACGCCGGAAAATCGACGCTGATCAACCGTATGGTCGGCGAAGAACGGCTGCTGACCGGCCCCGAGGCCGGCATCACCCGCGATTCGATCCTCGTGCCGTGGGAATACAATGGGCGCACCATCAACCTGGTCGATACCGCCGGCATGCGCCGCAAGGCGCGCATCGAACAGAAGCTCGAAAAGCTGGCGGTCGGCGATTCCCTCCGCTCGATCCAGTACGCCGAAGTCGTCGTGCTGCTGCTCGACGCGCAGATCCCCTTCGAAAAGCAGGACCTGACCCTTGCCGATCTGGTCGAGCGCGAAGGCCGCGCCATGGTGATCGCGGTCAACAAGTGGGACACCATCGAGGACAAGAACAAGGCGCTGAGCGAGTTGCGCGAGCAGCTCGAGCGCTACCTGCCGCAGCTCAAGGGCATCCCGCTTGTCACCATTTCGGGGCTGCAGGGCCGCAACATCGACAAGCTAATGGCTGCGATCTTCGCCATCGAGAGCAAGTGGAACAGCCACGTCTCGACAGCGCGGCTCAATCGCTGGCTCGCCGGCATGACCGAGAGCCATCCGCCTCCGGCCGTCTCCGGCCGTCGCCTGAAGCTGCGCTACATGACGCAGGCCAAGATCCGCCCGCCAAGCTTCATCCTGTTCGCATCGAGGCCCGAAGCGCTGCCGAATGCCTACCAGCGCTACCTGGTGAACGGCATGCGCGAGGCCTTCGACATGCCCGGCACGCCCATCCGCCTCTGGGTGCGCGGCGGGAAGAACCCATTCGACAAGTCGGACAAGTAGGGCGGACGGCTAGGGGCGCACCGTGTGCCGCTCTTACGAGGTCCCGCTGGCGAAGGCGGCCATCGAGCTGAAAAGTACGGTGTGCGGAAAGAACGGATCTGGCTCGGGGTGCAGGTTCCAAGTCAGGTGAACCCTGGCCACTCTTCCATCGTCGAGCTCAGCGAGAACGTCGTCGCGCCTGAAATGTTTGGCAACGATCCTCAAAGGCACGTTCTTGAGGACATGGGCTGGGCACAACTCCGCCTGCAGTTCAACAGTCAGCAGATGGACGTTGGTGACGTCTACGGCTATCCAGCCGTCGGGCAAGGATGCACCGTCATGCATGATCGAGCCCTCCCATCGGACGCAGGAGACTGCTGGTAACACGATCGCAGAGCGCCGGCACCCACCTCTTTGGGGGACCATCGCGTGACACTGTCACCGCTCATTGCGCCCCCTGCCAACCACCCGCTATAACTGCCGCCTCCCAAGCGACCCGATGCTGAGTGCGGGGCCGCAACTTTGAAACGACATTGTTCTTAGAAATCCTGATTGTCGCCGTCCTGACGCTGGTCAACGGCCTGCTTGCAATGAGCGAACTGGCGGTGGTTTCGTCCCGCCCGGCTCGCCTGAAGGTCCTCGCCGCTGAAGGCAAGCGCGGCGCCACGGTGGCGCTGAAGCTGCAGGAGGACCCCGGCAAATTCCTCTCCTCGGTGCAGATCGGCATCACCCTCGTCGGCGTGTTGTCCGGCGCCTTCTCGGGCGCGACGCTTGGCGACCGGCTGGGCGATACGCTGGCCGCCGCGGGTATCGATCCCGGCATTGCCACCCCGCTCGGGGTCGGCATCGTCGTCATCATCATCACCTACCTCCAGCTGATCATCGGCGAACTGGTGCCCAAGCAGATCGCGCTTCGCGATGCCGAGGGCGTCGCTGCACGCGTGGCGCCAGCCATGGCGTTCATTGCTTCGATCGCCGCGCCGCTGGTCTGGCTGCTCGACGTTTCGGGACGGCTGGTGCTGCGCCTGATCGGCCAGAGTGGAGAGACCGACGAGCGGGTGACCGACGAGGAAGTGAAGACCCTGATCGCCGAGGCCGAGCACGCCGGCGTGCTCGAGACCGAAGAGCGGCACATGATCTCGGGCGTCATGCGCCTTGCGGACCGTTCGGCCCGCGGCCTGATGACCCCGCGCCTCGATGTCGAGCTGATCGACCTCAGCGAGACGCAGGAGGAGATGATCGAAAAGCTCCGCGCCACCCGGCACTCGGTGCTGCCGGTGCAGGACGGCGCGGTGGATTCGATCGTCGGCGTGATCGTCCGCAAGGACCTGGTCGAGAACGTGCTCTCCGCGACGCCGCTCGATGTGCGCACGCTGGTCAAGCAGGCGCCCGTGGTGATGGACCGCTCGAGCGCGCTCGACGTGCTGAAGGCGCTGCGCGGCTCGTTAGTGCACATGGCGCTGGTGTTCGACGAGTACGGCCATTTCGAAGGCATCGTGACCCCGGGCGACATCCTCGAGGCGATCACCGGCGCGTTCCAGGAAGAGGAAGGCGACGAGAAGGCCTATGTCACCCGCGAGGACGGATCGTTCCTCGTTTCGGGCTGGATGCAGGTCGACGAGTTCCAGGCGCACCTGGGTGTGCCGGTTCCGAAGGACGCCAAGTTCGAGACGGTGGCGGGGTTCGTGCTCGCCGAGCTCAATCACCTGCCGGATGTCGGTGAAACCTTCGAGCGCGGCCACTGGCGCTTCGAGGTGCTGGACCTCGATGGCCGCCGCATCGACAAGGTGCTGGTGACGCGGCTGCCCTAAAGCGCCGTCAGTTCCGACTTTTCCCAGTCGAACAGCATGCGGTTCTCGGTGAAGCCGGGCTCGATCATGTCGATCAGCTTGGGCGCCAGCGCCGCGGGGCGCGGCAGCGTGTCGGGGTCTTCGCCCGGCATCGCCTGGGCCCGCATCGCAGTGCGCACGGCGCCGGGATAGAACACATTGACCCGCACCGGCGTGGTGCCGCCGATCTCGGCGGCGTAGCTCTTGGCCAGCGCTTCGACCGCCGCCTTGCTCGCGGCATAGGGGCCCCAGAAGGCCCGCGCCGAGCGCGCCGACGAGGCTGAGACGAATACCGCCCGGCCGGCTTCGGACTGCCGCAGCAGCAGGTCGAGCGAGCGGATCAGCCGGTAGTTCGAGGTGACGTTGAGCGCCATCAGCTTGTCGAACGCCTTGGGCTCGACATGGGCGACGGGCCGCAACTCGCCCAGCATGGCGGCATTGGCGACGAACCCATCGAGATGCCCCCAGCGCTCGAAGATGGCGTGGCCGAGCCGGTCGATGCCGTCGCCGTCGCTGAGGTCGAACGGCACCAGCGTTGTCGAGCTGCCGGCCTTCTGGATCTCGTCGTCGAGTTCTTCGAGCCCACCCACCGTGCGCGCCACCGCGATCACGTGCGCGCCGCGCCGTCCCGCCTCGAGCGCCGCATGATAGCCGATACCCCGCGACGCGCCGGTGACGAGGACGATCTTGCCGGCGAGGGAGTTGGTGGTCATGCGTGCGGGTTCCGTTGGCTTCGGCGCGGTTCTAAACACAGGGGCGTCGTGGCGAAAGTAGAATTTCCGGCGGCGGTGCGGCGGATGGTCCCGTCAAGCCAGTGCGGCAAGAGCCCCCCACCCCTGTCCCCTCCCCGCAAGGGGGAGGAAGACCAAAACACCGATGTCAGTGTAGGCGTCCCCTCCCCCCTTGCGGGGAGGGGACAGGGGTGGGGGATCTTTAGGACTGGATCAGCAAACGAGACACATGGGCCTTGTAGAAGGCCTCAGCTCGCTTCCTTCATCAGCGACAGCGTCTTGGGGTCGTTCTTGCTGCGGCCGTTGAGGTCGGTGAGCATGGTCGGGTAGTCGCCGGTGAAGTGGTGGTCGGTGAACTGCGGGCTGAGCGGATTGCGCTTCACCCCGCCGACCGCGTCGTAGAGCCCATCGATCGAGAGGAACGCCAGCGAGTCCGCGCCGATGAACCGGCACATCGACTCGAGGTCGGGGTGCTGGTTGGCAAGCAGGTTCTCCGGATCCGGCGTGTCGATGCCGTAATAGTCCGAGTGAAAGATCATCGGGCTGGCGACGCGGATGTGCACTTCCTTGGCGCCGGCTTCGCGGATCATCTGCACGATCTTCACCGAGGTGGTGCCGCGCACGATCGAATCGTCGATCAGCACGACGCGCTTGCCCTCGATCTCGGCGCGGTTGGCCGAGTGCTTGAGCTTGACGCCGAAGGCGCGGATCGACTGCGTCGGCTCGATGAAGGTGCGGCCCACATAGTGGTTGCGGATGATGCCGAGCTCGAACGGGATGCCGCTCGCCTGCGCAAAGCCGATCGCTGCGGGGGTGCCGCCATCGGGCACCGGCACCACCACGTCGGCCTCGACCGGCGCTTCCTTGGCGAGGTTGATGCCCATGCGCTTGCGCGCCGAATAGACCGGGCGGCCGGCGACGATGGAGTCCGGCCGGGCGAAGTAGACATATTCGAACAGGCAAATCCGCTCGGGCTTGGGCGCGAACGGCTTCACCGAGTCGATGGTGATGCGGCCATCCGGCTGGATTTCGCAGATCACCACCTCGCCGTTCTCGACATCGCGCACGAACTTGGCGCCGATGATATCGAGCGCGCAGGTCTCGGACGCAAAGATCGGCTTGCCGTCGAGATCGCCGAGGACCAGCGGGCGGATGCCGTTGGCATCGCGAGCCCCGATCAGCTTGGTGCGGGTCATAGCGACAAGCGAGAAGGCGCCTTCGAGGTGCATCAGCGCATCGACGAAGCGGTCGGACGAGGCGGCCTTCTTCGAACGGGCAATGAGGTGGAGTACCACCTCCGTGTCCGAGGTCGACTGGCAGATAGCGCCCTGCGCGATCAGCTGGCGGCGCAGCGTCAGGCCGTTGGTGAAGTTGCCGTTATGGGCGATGGCGATGCCGCCGACTTCCAGTTCGGCGAATAGCGGCTGCACGTTGCGGAGGATCGTTTCGCCGGTGGTCGAGTAGCGCACATGACCCATGGCAAGGTGGCCGGGGAGGCGGCCGACGGTCGCGGGATCGGTGAAGTGATCGCCGACGAGGCCCAACTGGCGTTCGGAGTGGAACTGCTTGCCGTCGAAGCTGACGATACCAGCTGCTTCCTGGCCGCGATGCTGCAGGGCATGGAGCCCGAGCGCGGTAAGCGTGGCGGCTTCCGGATGGCCGAGGATGCCGAACACGCCGCACTCCTCGCGTAGCGTATCATGGTCCCATTCCGCGATCGGCTTGGCGTTTTGGGTCAAGTGGGCACCTCGGGTTCAGAGCGGGCCAAAGAAGACGGGACCGCAAATGCGGCCCCGGTCACAGATATGCAATGCGCTCACCCGAAATTCATCAGGTGTTGGTCGCAGCCCCATCGGCGGGCGGCTCGAGCGGCGCGTCGTTTTCCAGCTGATCCGTGCCCTCTTCATTGGGCACGTCGGCATCGGGCGTCGGCACATCGTCGGGCGAGGTGTCATCGCCTGTGCCGCCGCCGGCGCCACGCTGCAGGATATCGGTGACCTGCTTTTCGAGGTCGGGCGGCAACAGGCTGATGAGGCTATCGCCGAAATTCTTGAGGATCGGGAGCGAGCGCGATTCGGCCGCCCAGGACGGCAGGTTCGACGGCATCAGCCACAGCCCGAAGATCACCACGATGACCGCGATCAGCACGCCGCGGGCGACGCCGAAGATGAAGCCCAGCGTGCGATCGAGCGGCCCGATACGGCTGTCGACGACGAAATCGGCGATCCGCATGGTGATGAGATGGAGGATGATCAGCGCCACGATGAAGGTGCCGAGCACCGTCACGATGTCGGCCACGATCGGCTCGGCGATGTAGCCGCGCGCGATTTCCTTGTGGTTGAAATAGGCATAGGCGGCGATGGCCGCGGAGCCCGCCCAGGTGGCGAGCGACAGCACTTCCCGCGTGAAGCCACGGGCCGTAGCCAGGATCGCCGAGATCAGGACGAGAACGCCGATGCCGACGTCAAATGCAGTCAACATGTAGAAAATCCGCCCGTGCGACCCGCTTCAAAATCCCGTGTAACCGCTAATCGTGGCAAAGCCAAGCGTCGAGGAAGCGCCGCATAGCCGATCTTCACGGAAAGCAGGAAGCGTGGCCAAACCGCTACTCCGCCGCCTGCTTCTGGCCGCGAGCGGCGATGCGTCCGATGAGCTCGGCAAGCTCGGCATATTCGCCCACGGCGATGCCGTTGGGCACGTCGCCCTTGCCCAGCCGGCCGGTCACCGCGCCTTGAAACCCGAGCTTTTGCGCCTCGCGCAGCCGCTGCGCCGCATGCGCCACCGGCCGCACGCCGCCGGCCAGCGAGATCTCGCCGAAATAGACATTGCTCGAGGGCAGGGGCGAGCCGGTGAGCGAGGAAATCAGCGCCGCCGCCACCGCAAGGTCAGCCGCGGTTTCGTTGATCTTCAGCCCGCCCGCGACATTGAGATAGATATCGTTGGCGCCGATCCGCACACCGCAGCGCGTTTCGAGAACGGCGAGCACCATCGACAGCCGCGACGAGTCCCAGCCGATGACGGCACGGCGTGGTGTGCCGAGCGGCGAGGGCGAGACCAGCGCCTGGATTTCGCACAGCACCGGGCGCGTCCCCTCCATGCCGGCGAACACTGCGGAGCCTGCCGCGTCCTTGTCGCGCTGGTCGAGGAATAGGGCGGACGGGTTGGCGACTTCGCGCAGGCCAAGCGTCGACATCTCGAACACCCCGATCTCGTCGGTAGCGCCGTAGCGATTCTTCATGCCGCGCAGGATGCGGAAGGTGTGGCTGGCATCGCCCTCGAAATACAGCACCGCGTCGACCAGGTGCTCGACGACGCGCGGACCGGCGATCTGCCCGTCTTTGGTGACATGGCCGACCAGCACGACGGCGGCGCCGGATTTCTTGGCAAAGCGCGTCAGCGCCTGCGCCGAGGTGCGCACCTGCGTGACCGTGCCGGGCGCGCTCTCGACCCGGTCGGTCCACAGCGTCTGGATCGAATCGATGATTACGAGGTCGGGGGCAGGGCCGTTCTGCAGCGTGGCGAGGATGATCTCGACATTGGTTTCGGACGCCAGCAGCACTTCGCGATCGCCCAGCCCTAGCCGCTGCGCGCGGAGCCGAATCTGCGCCACTGCTTCTTCGCCAGAGACGTAGACGACGCGCCGGCCGCGCTCGGCCATCGCCGCGGCAGCCTGCAGCAGCAGCGTGGATTTGCCGATGCCCGGGTCGCCACCAACGAGGACCGCGGAGCCCATCACGAAGCCGCCGCCGGTGACCCGATCGAGCTCACCGATGCCGGTGACGACGCGTGCCGCCGTCTCGGTTTCACCGGCCAGCGGCAGCAGCGCAATCGGGCGCCCGCCGGCAACTGCCGATTTCGGCCCGGCGCCGACACCGGAATCGACGATCTCCTCGACGATGGTGTTCCACTCGCCGCACGCTTCGCACCGCCCCTGCCAGCGTGTGGTTGCCGCGCCGCAGGCCTGGCAGACATAGGAGGTTTTGGTACGCGCCATGAGATGCCCCGATAGGCGATGAGAGGTAGCGGAGTATCGGCGCGAAGGCAAGAACGAAGAGTGAACGATGGTGCCGAGACATCCGACAGCCAGCGGCTTCCGGATGCGCGGTGGTCGAGCGGGGTCGCGATCTTCAAAAATCTCGGCGTCGTGGCGCCGCTCACCTCCAGCCATCCTCCCCCGTCAGAGGGGGAGGTGCCGCATCGAGTGTTCGGCACCTGTGGTGCCGGTCGAGGAATCGGGAGTGATCAGGGGCGAGCAACCGTTGCCGTGTCGCGGTCGGCCCTTGGCCACTCTCCGATTACCTCATATCGGCCTTGTCCATAGAAGCTCCGCACCAGCGCGAAGCCCTCGACGCGCAGGGTTGGCGGGTGTTCGAGCACCGTTTCGGGGGCGCTGACGCGGTCGTACAGGAGGGTGAGGTGGAAGGCCTCGCTCGGGTCCGAGCGGGCCTCGAAGCCGCGCTCAAGCATGCCCCAGCGCAGCAGGCGTGACAGGTCGACCAGTGGCGTATCTGATCCGGGCGTCAGCACCATCGGTGGCGCGCCGACGCGGCGTTTGAAGCTCATCAATTTGGTCAAGGCGATGTCGAACGGCGTGAAGCCGATCGAGTCGCCGGTCGACATTGCGGTCGCGAGATCCGGGCCCGACAGCTCCTGGTAGAAGCCGACGCCGACCAGCGAAATGTGAAGCGTCGTCGCCGGCAGCAGCCCGGCCGAGATGCCGTGCAGCCGCTGCTGGTCGGTGACGATGGCCTGCAGCGCCGGCCGCAGCCTGCCGCCCACCAACACAGCGAAAAACACCGGGTCGCGGCCCTGCCGCGGTGGCACCTTGATGGATTTGAACGGCCGGGTTTCGCTGGCAAACATCGACAGCTGCGGCAGATCGGTCATCTCATGGTCCTCCGTTTAGGGAGAAGCAGGGAACCATTGAGGCAAAACGCGAGTCAAGAACAAAACAGGAACATAGGCCTTGATGCCCGCCGTGCTGCTCCTGCACGGATTTCCGACCTCGGCGCTTTCGCGACGTCATCCCTCGTTGGTGAGGGAGGCTTACGTCGTGGCGCCCGATCTGCCGCCTCGCTCATGCGCGAGTTCATCGGGCGAACGCAGCCGGCCCGGTAATCCTTATCTGGGGTGAAATGAGTTCAGTTCAAGCGTTGGCAATCGTCGACTTCTGCGTAAGTTCCGCAGCCCTTGGCCAAAGCAACAGGAGCGAGGGATGACACAGCACGCAGCGGTAATCGCCGGAGGCGGTCCGACGGGGATGATGCTGGCGGGTGAACTGGCGCTGGCCGGCGTCGATGTCGCCATCGTCGAGCGGCGCCTGGACCAGGATGTGCTTGGTTCGCGGGCAGGGGGGCTGCACGCCCGGACACTCGAGGTGCTGGATCAGCGCGGCATTGTCGAGCGGTTCCTCGCCGAGGGACAGAAGGTGCAGGTGACCGGGTTTGCCGGGGTCATGCTCGACATCAGCGGCTTCCCGACGCGCCACCCCTACACGCTCGGGCTTTGGCAGAAGCACATCGAGCGGATCCTCGGCGGCTGGGTCGCCGAGCTGGCGGTGACGAGCTATCGCGGCGTCGAGGTGACCGGCTGCACGCAGGACGACACCGGCGTGGACGTCGCGCTCAGCGATGGCCGGTCGCTGCGGGCGGATTATCTCGTGGGCTGCGACGGCGGGCGCAGTGTCGTGCGCAAGGCGGCGGGCATCGAATTCCCCGGATCGGATCCCACCGTCAGCAATCTGATTGCGCAGGCCGAGCTTGCCGAGCTGCCGCCGGAATGGGGCATCCGCCGCGATGCCATCGGCCTCCACTCCATCGGCCGGGTGAACTACCAGATCCGCGATGGAAAGATCGTCTATGCGGATGAAGGGCCGGTCGGCGTCATGGTGACCGAGCGGCAGCTGGGGGAGGCGGGTGAGCCGACCCTGGGCGATCTCAAGGAGGCGCTCATTGCCGTCTATGGCACCGATTACGGGATCCACAGTCCCACCTCGATCAGCCGGTTCACCGATGCGGCCCGGCAGGCCGCTTCCTACCGGAAGGGACGGGTATTGGTCGCGGGCGATGCCGCGCACATTCATCCGCCCGATGGTGGACAGGGTCTCCAGACCGGCGTGCAGGATGCGCTCAATCTCGGATGGAAGCTGGCCCAGGTGATCAAGGCGACCTCGCCCGAAACCCTGCTCGACACCTATCACGCCGAACGTCACCCGGTGGGTGCACGCGTGCTGCAGCACACCATGGCCTCGGTCGCGCTGCGCCGTGAGGACGATCGGACGAAGGCGGTGCGTGACACCATGGCCGAACTGCTCGGCATGGAGGAGCCGCGGCTGCGCTTCGCCGGAATGCTGACGGGGCTGGGGATTCACTACGACCTCGGCGAGGGCCATCCCCTGCTCGGCCGTCGCGTGCCCGACCTCGATATCGTCACCGCCGACGGGCCGCGGCGCATGTTCAGCCTGCTGCATGGCGCGAGGCCAGCACTCCTGAACTTCGGCACGCCCGGCGACCTGGACATCACGCCATGGGCCGATCGGGTCCAACTGGTCGACGCCAGTTACTCGGGGACGTGGGAGTTGCCGGTGCTTGGGGCGGTCAGCGCTCCCACCGCCGTGCTGGTTCGGCCCGATGGCTACGTCGCCTGGGTGGGCGAGGGAGGCCGGCAAGGCCTTGCCGAGGCGCTCACGACCTGGTTCGGCCCGCCCGTCGGCTAGATGCAGCAGGCGCCGACGGGGCTGGACTTACCCCGTCGGCGCCGACCAAACTCGCTTGAATTTACGCCGTTCGCCGAAACCTCCCCACAAGGTCGCCGACCTACGCTTCGCCGTGATCAATGGTGGTGCGGATGGATTCTCCAGATATCTCCGTGCGGCTCAGGCGGCAGGCCGACCTCTTCGAGGCGCCGGCGATAGCGCCATACGAGGGGAGATACTCTCGAATCCCGGGCATCCAGTGGCTGATCGAGGAAGTCGAGGATCTCGGCCTCCGCCGGCACGATCCGCCACCAAGAGTAACCCTCGCCATGCCTGGCCCCGCGGATGGCGAGAGCGTCCGGCTGGCCATCCGGGGATATTGCGACGAGCAGATCGAGGAGAGCCGGTGGCAGCTCAAGATGCTGCGTCGCTCGGGGTTCGAGGCCCTGCGCATCGGCCTCGTGCTGCTGGCCGTCTGCGTGCTGCTCTCGACGACCGTCGGCTATATGTCGTTCCTGCCCGAGTACATCCGCCTGGTCGTGAGCGAGAGCCTCGCCATCGCCGGCGGCGTCTCCCTGTGGCGACCGCTGGAACTGCTGGGTTTCGACACCTGGCCGCTGATCGGGCAGGTGCAGGTGCTCGAGAAGCTTCGCGCGGCCGATATTCGCGTCGTCGAGACCGATCAGGCCGAGGGCGCTGCGCGTCCAGCGTAGTGCCGCCCGGATTTTCGCTTGGTCTGCAACGAGCGACACCCGTTAAGGTGCCCGTCGATACGAGGACCAGGGGACCATCGAATGCGGTTCGATCGGCAGGCGATCTATATCACCGGTGCAGGGCACGGCATCGGCCGCGCGATTGCGCTCCGCCTGGCGGCCGAAGGCGGATCGATCGCGGTCTCGGACATCGACGCAATAGCGGCCGAGGAGGTCGCCGGGGAGATCGTGGCGACCGGCGGCAGGGCATTCGCTACGACCTGCGATGTGACCGACACTGCATCCGTCGAGGCGTCGTTCGCTGACGCCGTCGCGCGGCTCGGTCATCTCAACGTGCTGGTCAACACCGCCGGCGGCGACTGGGACGAGCCGGTGTTTGGCGAGATCGCCGACGAGCTCTGGGACCGCAAGATGGACGTGAACCTGACCGGAGTGGTCCGCTGCATCCGCGCGGCCCTGCCGAGCCTGATCGCGGCCGGGCCAGGAAGCAACGTCGTCACGATCGGATCGATCAACGGCAACGTCGCCGTCGGCGGATACGCCTACTCCGCCGCCAAGGCAGGGCTGGAGATCCTGACCAAGAACCTCGCCGTCCGCTACGGGCGGCACGGACTGCGCTTCAACGTGGTCTCACCAGGTACCATCCGCACCCGCAACTGGATCGGCCGGGAGGAAGACCTCGGAAAGCTCGCGCGCATGTACCCGCTTGGTCGCGTCGGCGAGCCGGCAGACGTCGCCGCGGCGGTTGCCTTTCTCGCTTCGGCCGATGCGTCCTGGATCACCGGCGTCAACCTGCCGGTGGAGGGCGGCATCATGGCAGGTCCGCTCAACGCCTTGGTGGTGGACGACTAGCCGCAATCACGCCGTCGGCGCGGCGCTTTCCGTGTATTGCCGGGTGTAGCGCCCCTTGAGGCTGGTCAGCACTTCGTAGCCGATGGTGTTGCCGGCGTCGGCGTGGTCGTCCACCGTCACCTGCTTGCCGATGATTTCAGCCATCTCGCCGGGCGCGGGCGGCTGCGGCAGGTCGGTGATATCGACGCCGATCATATCCATCGAGACGCGGCCGACTACGGGGCAGGCCTGGCCGCGGATCACCACATGCGTGCCGCGGTGATTGTTGGATGAGCTGAGCGAGCGGAAGAAGCCATCGGCATAGCCCAGCGCCACGATGGCGAGGCGGCTGTCGCGCGACATGGTCTGCAGCGCGCCATAGCCGACCGTCTCACCGGTCTTCACGTCCTTGGTCATCAGGATCGGCGCCTCGAGTGTCACCACCGGCGCCATCGGGTTGCGCCGGCCGGCAACGGCGCGGCCGCCATAGAGCGCGATGCCCGGGCGGACCATCTGGAAATGGTTGTCGCGGTTGCTCATCAGCCCGGCCGAGTTGCTGAGCGATGCCGGAATGCCGGGGAACTGCGCCATCACCGAGGTGAACAGCGCCAGCTGCGTGCGGTTCTTCTCGTGCGCCGGGGTATCGGCGCAGGCGAGATGGCTCATGATCATCTGCGGCGCATAGCCGATCGAGTCGACCAGCCGCTTGACGATCGAGGTTTCGTTGAGCCGGAAGCCGAGCCGGTTGATGCCGGTGTCGAAATGCAGGGCCGCCGGCAGCGCCTGGTTCGAGGCGACGCAAGCCTGCAGCCATTCCTCGAGCATGGGGATCGAAGCGAGGCACGGCATCAGCCGCTCGCCCACATAGAGCGGCGCCGAGCCGGGAAACAGCCCGTCGAGGATGAAGATGTGGCTGTCCTCGGGGAGGGCAGCGCGGACGGCGATGCCCTCATCAGGGGTGGCAGCAAAGAAAAAGCGCGCGCCGGCCTCATAGAAGGCGCGCGAGGCTTGGGCGATGCCGGTGCCATAGGCATCGGCCTTCACCACGGCACCGGTCAGTGCCCCGCGGCTCACCTTGTCGAGCGCCTGCCAGTTGCGCTTCAGCGCACCCAGGTCGACCGTCAGCCGCCCGCCGTAACCGGTCGCAATGGCCGGTGCCGCCATCACTATTCCATCCTCTCGGGCAGGTAGTCGGCGCGCGCCAGGTTGCCAAAGCGCGTGTATTGCGCCTCGAAGCTGACCTGCACGGTGCCCGTCGGGCCGTGACGCTGCTTGCCGATGATCACTTCGGCGCGGCCATGCACTTTTTCCATTTCGCCCTGCCACGCCAGATGTTCCGGCGAGCCCTCCTTGGGCTCCTTGTTCTTGAGGTAGTACTCCTCGCGATAAACGAACAGCACCACGTCGGCGTCCTGCTCGATAGAGCCGGATTCGCGCAGATCCGAAAGTTGCGGATGCTTGTCGTCGCGATTTTCGACCTGTCGGCTCAGCTGGCTGAGCGCGATGATCGGCACTTCGAGTTCCTTGGCCAGCGCTTTAAGCGTGGTGGTGATTTCCGTGAGTTCCTGCACGCGGTTCTCGCTCGATTTCTTCGACGAGCCCGAAAGCAGCTGCAAGTAGTCGACGATCAGCAGGTCGAGGCCCTTCTGGCGCTTGAGGCGCCGGGCCCGAGCGGCGAGCTGTGCCACCGAGATACCGCCGGTGTCGTCGATATAGAGCGGCACCTGCGCCATCAGGTTCGAGGTGTCGACCAGTCGGTTGAACTGGCTCTCGTGGATGTTGCCGCGGCGAATGTCGGACGACGAGATTTCGGCCTGCTCGGCGAGAATACGGGTGGCCAGCTGCTCGGCGCTCATTTCGAGGCTGAAGAAGCCGACATGGCCGCCATCGACGGTCTTGGTATGCCCGTCGGCCAGCACTTCGCCCTTGAAGCTCTTGGCGACATGGAAGGCGATGTTGGTGGCGAGCGAGGTCTTGCCCATCGCAGGACGCGCCGCGAGGATGATCAAGTCGCTGCGCTGCAAGCCGCCCATCAGCCGGTCGAGATCGGTAAGGCCGGTAGCGGTGCCCGACAGCGTGCCGTCGCGGCCGTAGGCTTCGCCGGCCATCTTGATGGCTTCGGTCAGCGCCTGCGAAAAACTCTGGAAGCCGCCGTCGTAGCGGCCCTTCTCGGCAAGATCGAAGAGCTGCTTTTCGGCTTCCTCGATCTGCTTGTTGGCCGTCGCGTCGACATCGGAGTCGTAGGCGACCTGCACCATCTCCTCGCCGATCTGGATCAGGTTGCGGCGGATGGCGAGATCGTAGATCGACTGGCCATAATCGGCGGCGTTGATGACCGTGGTGGCTTCCGCCGCCAGTCGCGCCAAGTACTGCGGCATGGTCATCTCAGCGGTCAGTTGCTCGCCGAGATAGGTCTTGGCAGTGACGGGCGTTGCGGTCTTGCCGGCGCGGATGATCTTGGCCAGCACTTCGTAGATGGTGCGGTGGATCGGCTCGTAGAAATGTTCGGGCACGAGGAAGTCGCTGACCCGGTAGAACGCCTCGTTGTTGACGAGGATTGCACCCAGCAAAGCCTGCTCCGCCTCCACATTGTGGGGGGCGAGGCGGAAGCCCTTTTCGTCTTCCGGACGCAGGCGATGCACGTTGTTGTCGGCCATAGCGACTCGGATACTCCCCCGCTCGTTAAGGTTTGCTTTACCAGCGGCAGACGCCGCGACGAGTATCAAATGTGACGCAGCGGTGACCGAATCGGGTCACTACCGCGATGCCTGTGGTTAGTGTTGAAAGCGGGGGAAACCAAGGCGGCGCCAAGCCGCACGCATTGCAAATCGGCGCGTCCCTCAGGCGGCCGAGTCGCCGTCCTTGTCCAGCGTCGCGATTATCCGGCGCAGCATGTCGTAGAACAGGGGCCGCTCTTCGGGCGTCAGGGCCGCTGTCGCAAGCTGGTTCACTTCCACAGCGCTGACGAAAGCAGCTTTTGCACGCTCGAGGCCGAGCGGGGTTAGCGACACCTGGGCGCTGCGGCGATCATTGGGGTCCGGCGTGCGCCTCACCAGTCCGTCCCGTTCCATCCGGGCAAGGGTGTTGGCCATGGTCGGCTGCTCCACCGCGGCCATCTGGGCGAGGGCCTTCTGCGTCATCGCGCGCCCGTCCTGCAGGGCGAAGAACACCGGCATCGGTCCGGAATTGCCGCCCTCCAGTCGTCGCTCGATCGCCTTGGCGAACAGCCGCGCCGCCCAATTGGTGAGATAGCCAGCAGAGGTCTCGCGAACATAGGTCATTTGAATAGCTTGCTATGCAGTTGTATAGTGTGCTATGTAACTGCGGATGGGAGCCCGACGCAAGGAGATTTCGATGTCGGTCAAAAGCACTGCCAACCGCTACGGTTCGATTGCCGTCGCCATCCACTGGCTGACGGCGCTGCTGATCCTCATGCTGTTCGTGACCGGCCTGCTGGCCGCGGGCCAGACCGATCCCGCAGCCAAGCTCGCGCTGCTGCGCGCGCACATTCCGCTGGGGGTAGGGGCGCTGCTCCTCACTCTCCTGCGCATCGTCTGGTGGCTGGCCGCCGACCGCCGCCCGGCGTTGCCGGCTGATCAGCCGGCCTGGCAGCAATGGATGGCAAAGGCGGTACACATCGCGCTCTACGCGATCGTGCTGGAATCCGCCGCGAGCGGCATCGCCACCATCGTGCTCTCGGGCGCACTCCCGGCGATCCTCGGCAGCGCCGTGCTGCCGGATCTCGAGACGGTGCTGCCCCGGACGGTCCACGGCATCGGCTCCAAACTGATGCTGGGGCTGCTGGCGCTGCACATCGTCGCGGCGCTCTACCACCAGTTCATCCGCAAGGACCGGCTACTGGCGCGCATGGGCGTCGGGGCAGCATAGACTTGCCGCGGCGGATGCCGTCGAGCATCCTACCAACGGGCTGTTGGAGGGGAAGTCGATGCGACTGGGTCATGTACTATCAGTCTTGGCAGTGGCCGCGGGGTTGGCACTCGCGGCTGCACCCGTTCAGGCGCAACTCAGCGCCGAGAACCTGCTGACAAACCTGCCGGAGGGATTTGAGATCGGGTTCCAGACTCGTCAGGGGACGATGGACATGATGGAGTTCGTTCCCAGGGGCGAAACCGTCGAAAATTGGTCGACGATGGTGACCGTGCAAATCCTGCACGACGCAGACGACGCCGACCCGGGCGCCTTCGCCCGCAACCTGGGCCAGAACTGGCAGGGCGCCTGCCAGGGTAGTTCGGTGAGCAAGCTCGATACCGGGGAAACGAACGGCTTCGCGTTCGCGCTCTGGCACTATGCCTGCCCGCTGAATCCCGGAACGGGCAAGCCCGAGGCTATGTGGCTCAAGGCGATCGCCGGGGCGGACGCGCTCTATGTGGTGCAATATGCCTACCGCGCCGCCTCCACCAAAGAGCTGGAACAGCCGGCGCTTGCCTACCTCGCTAAGGCCTCCGCCTGCGACACACGGCGCGCCGATCGCCCCTGTCCGGCGGGGATGTAGCGACCGGCGGACAAACAAAAAGGCCGGGATCGCTCCCGGCCTTCCGCATTCGATTGTGAGGCGTTCTTACTCTTCGTCGCCGAAGGCTTCGGCGGCTGCCGAGCCGACTTCGGCCTGGCCGGCGGCGAAGGCCTCGTTGGCTTCGTCGTCGTAGTTGATCGCGGTGAGGTCTTCACCCTTCGACTGACGCTCGGCTTCGTCTTCCGAACGAGCGACGTTGACGGTGATGGTCACGGCGACTTCGGCATGCAGGTGCAGCGGCACGGTGTGAACGCCGACCGTCTTGATCGGGTTCGCAAGGTCGACCTGCGAACGCGAAACGGTGAAGCCGTCCGAGATCAGCGCGTCGGCGACGTCGCGCGACGACACCGAGCCGTAGAGCTGGCCGGTTTCGCCAGCCTGGCGGATGATCACCACCGACTTGCCGTTGAGGCCCGAAGCGATGCCGGCAGCGGCCTCGCGGCGTTCCTGGTTGCGCTTCTCGATGTCGGCGCGATCGCGCTCGAAGCGCTTGCGGTTGGCTTCGGTGGCGCGCAGCGCCTTCTGCTGCGGGAGCAGGAAGTTACGGGCAAAACCGTCCTTCACCGACACTTCGTCGCCGATGTGGCCGTGCTTGCCGATACGCTCGAGGAGAATGACTTTCATGATGCTTTCCTATGCTGTCCCGTTCACGAGTGAACGGTTAGGAGCCGCCGACGATCGGCAGCCCCAACCAATCCCGAACCGTTCTTACTGAACGGCGTAGGGCATGATGCCGATGAAGCGGGCGCGCTTGATGGCCTTGGCCAGTTCGCGCTGCTTCAGGGCGGAGACCGCAGTGATGCGGGAGGGGACGATCTTGCCGCGCTCGGACACATAGCGCTGCAGCAGGCGAACGTCCTTGTAGTCGATCTTCGGCGCGTTCGGGCCCGAGAACGGGCAGGTCTTGCGGCGGCGCTGGAACGGACGGCGGGCCGTGGTCGTGGTCAGGTCTTTGATGGCCATTTGGCTTATCCCTTTGAGTGGGTCGCATTCCGAACCGGAAAAGCGCTAGCGACTTTTCCTGGAATACTCCCGAGCAGTTCTTAGAAGCGGCGCGGGCGGCGGTCGCCGCGGTCGAAACCACCACGGTCGCCACGCGGGCCACCCGGACGGTCGCCACGGTCGTCATCGCGATCGCGCTTCTGCATCATGGCCGAGGGGCCTTCTTCCAGCTCGTCGACGCGGATGGTCATGAAGCGCAGGATGTCTTCATTGATGCCCATCTGGCGCTCCATCTCGGCGATCGCAGCGTGCGGAGCGTCGATGTTGAGCAGGGTGTAGTGCGCCTTGCGGTTCTTCTTGATGCGGTACGAGAGCGACTTCAGGCCCCAGTACTCGTTCTTGGTAACCTTGCCGCCGCCGTTGGTGAGCACTTCGGTCAAAGCCGTCGTCAGCTCTTCCACCTGCGTCGGGGAAACGTCCTGGCGAGCCAGGAAAATGTGTTCGTAAAGGGCCATAAGCGCCTTCCTTCAAGTTGGTTCACAACACATCCCACTCGGCGCGGAGCCCCTTTGAAGCCGGAAAGGCACCAAAGCAGTCTTCTAAAGAGCGGGAACACGGGAGGACGGGCGAACCCTATCTGTTGCGACCCGCGAGCGCATAGCGTCGCACTTGGAGGAAACAACAAACCCTCCGTTCAGCCCCCGGCCGAACGAATGTGAGGCGGGCTATAGGGGAAAAGGGCGGGGAACGCAAGCGATCCGGCCGAGACCCGTGGGGCCGCTCCGGGAACAAATCAGCCGATGCCTCCTTAATACCAGGAGGAGAACATCATGACCGATCCGAAGAAGCCCCTTCCGCCCGCCGAGCCGCCCGACAAGGTGTCCCCCGATTTCCCTGACACCGACCAGCCGATCAGGGAACTGCCGGAAGGGCAGTTGCCTGGAATGCCCGTCTGGCGCGATCCGCTCTTGAACCCGGGCCCCACGCCGTCCGAGCGCGAGACGCCGCCGCTCGATTGAGTCCTCAGCCTGCGACGCCGGCCGCGCGTACCTTCGGCACTTCATAACCCTGCGACACCAGCAGCGACGTGATCGACGGCGTCAGCGCCCGGCAACCGCAGTTGAGCGCGTGCTGGTAGTGCCATTCGGCCCGCTGCTGCTTGGTCGGGTTGGTCGGCATCCGGTGCGCCTGATGCCATTCGGCGTTGGTCTTCCCCATCGTGCGGCCTCTTTCATTGTCGCCCCATCTTGCGCTAGGCAAGCCGTCGGCTCCACTGATGCTAACCTTGTCTGGACCGTTATGACCACCATCGATACCGTCGCGCCTGCCGCTCCCGATCGCCATGCCGTGCGCGCGGCCGAAGTGGTGATCCGCCCCCACATCCGGCGCACTCCGGTGATCGAAGCGCCGGCAGCCGATTTCGGGCTGGATGGTGTGCCGTTCTCGCTCAAGCTGGAATTCATGCAGCACTCGGGCACGTTCAAGGCGCGCGGTGCCTTCGCCAACCTGCTGATCCGCACCGGCGCCGAGCGCGGCGTGGTGGCGGCCTCCGGCGGCAACCACGGCGCGGCCGTGGCCTATGCGGCGCAGAAGCTCGGCATCGCCGCCCACATCTACGTGCCGCGCATCTCGTCACAGGCCAAGATCAACCGCATCCTCCAGTATGGCGCTGAGATCACCATCGGCGGCGACAGCTATATCGATGCCTACGAGGCGAGCCATGCGTTCGCCCTCGAGAACGACCTGCTCGAGGTCCACGCCTACGACATGTTCGAAACGCTCTGCGGGCAGGGCACCGTCGGGCTCGAATGGCTGGAGCAGGCCCCGGGGCTCGATACGCTGCTCGTCGCTGTCGGCGGCGGCGGCTTGATCGGTGGCATCGCCGCGGCGGCGGCCGGCCGCGTCCGTATCATCGGGGTCGAGCCGGAGAACGCGCCGACGCTGCACAACGCCATCGAAGCGGGCCGTCCCGTCGACGTGCCGGTGAGCGGCGTCGCCGCCGACAGCCTCGGCGCCCGCCGTATCGGCAACTTGAGCTTCGCCCTCTCCGGCTTCATCGACCGCTCGGTGCTGGTCACCGACGAGGCGATCGTCGCGGCGCAGAAAACCATCTGGGACGTGCTGCGTGTCGCCGTGGAGCCCGGCGGCGCCGCAGCGATGGCCGCCGTGCTCTCCGGCCGCTACGTGCCGGCGCCCGGCGAAAGGGTCGGTGTACTGCTCTGCGGCGCCAACACGGCGGCGGTGAAGTTCGACTAGCCGCCTTGACATTGCCTCACCCCTCCGGCACACGCCGCCGCCAACTGGACGCCTGTCCGGGCGGGGCATAGGCTCGGCCTCAAGCACCAAGAACAACAGCGGAGGCCACCAACTTGACCAAGCGCGCATTCACCTATCCCGGCCAGGGCAGCCAGGCCGTCGGCATGGGCAAGGACCTCGCCGATACCTACCAGGAAGCCCGCAACGTCTTCGCCGAAGTCGACGACGCGCTTGGCCAAAAGCTCTCCGCCATCATGTTCGATGGGCCGGACGAGACGCTGCGGCTGACCGAAAATGCGCAGCCGGCGCTGATGGCGGTGTCTGTGGCGGTCACCCGCGTGCTGGCGAGCCGGGGCTTCGACCTCAAGGATCACGCCGCCTATGTCGCCGGGCACTCGCTGGGCGAATACTCGGCGCTGGCGGCCGCCGGCGCGTTCAGCCTCGGCGATGCAGCGCGGCTGCTGAAGATCCGCGGCCAGGCCATGCAGCAGGCCGTGCCGGTCGGGCAGGGCGCCATGGCGGCGATCCTCGGGCTCGACCTCGAAACCGTGCTGCGCGCCGCCAATGACGCCGAGGACGGCGAAATCTGCGGCGTCGCCAATGACAACGCCCCCGGCCAGGTGGTGATCTCCGGTCATGTCGGCGCCGTCAATCGCGCCATCGAGCTGCTGAAGGCCGCCGGCGCCAAGCGCGCCCTGCCGCTGCCGGTGAGCGCGCCATTCCATTGCGCCCTGATGCGCCCCGCCGCCGATGCGATGGAGCACGCTCTGAACCAGGTGACGGTCAACACGCCGGTGGTGCCTGTTGTCGCCAACGTACTGGCCGCTCCGATCTCCGACCCCGAAGAAATCAAGAGGCGCCTCGTCGAGCAGGTGACCGGCATGGTCCGCTGGACCGAGTGCGTCAACTGGCTGGTCAAGGACGGCGGCGTGACGCAGCTGGTCGAGCTCGGTTCGGGCAAGGTCCTGAGCGGCCTCGCCAAGCGCATCGCGCCGGAAACCCCGGCGGTGTCGATCGGTGCACCGGCCGATGTCGACGCCTTCCTCGCCGTTGTCGGCGCCTGAATCAGTTTCTCCTGAGGAGTCCGCAAATGTTTGATCTCACGGGCAAACGCGCCCTCGTTACCGGCGCCTCGGGCGGCATTGGCCGTGAAATCGCGAAGGCGCTGGCCGCGTCCGGTGCACGGGTCGCGCTGAGCGGCACGCGTGTTGGCGCCCTCGAGGAGACCCGCGACCTGCTGGGCGGCGGTGATCACCCGATCCTGCCGACCAACCTCTCCGATCTCGACGCGGTGGATAAGCTCATCCCCTCGGCCGAGGCGGCGCTGGGCGGCATCGATATCCTCGTCAACAATGCCGGCGTCACCCGCGACAACCTCTTCATGCGCATGAAGAACGAAGAGTGGGACGAGGTGCTGGCAGTGAACCTTACCTCTGCGTTCCACCTCACCCGCGCCGTGCTACGCGGAATGATGAAGCAGCGCTTCGGCCGTATCATCGGCATCACCTCGGTCGTCGGCGTCGTCGGCAACCCAGGGCAGGGCAATTATGCTGCGTCCAAGGCCGGTCTCATCGGCATGAGCAAGGCGCTGGCCTACGAAGTCGCCTCGCGCAACATCACGGTGAACACCGTGGCGCCGGGCTTCATCGGCTCCGCCATGACCGACGAATTGAACGACAAGCAACGCGAGAGCATTCTGGGTAAGGTCCCGGCCGGCCGGCTCGGTGCCGCCGACGAGGTTGCCGCCGCGGTGGTGTTCCTCGCCAGCAACGAAGCGGGGTACATCACCGGCCACACGCTGAACGTCAATGGCGGCATGGTGATGCTTTAATCCTATTGCCAGTGCCGAAGGCTGGGGAAACCGGGCCTTGCACAATATGGCAATGGCGGGGGAAGTATGTTACCTCCGCCCCTGATTTCGGGTTTGGCCCGTACTTGCGAGGGTACGACGCCGCGCCTACAGTCTGCCGCTACCGGCGGCAAAGGTCGTGGGTCCGGACAGTTCCGGCGCCTGAGACCCGAGTACGAACGAACAACCTGACTGGTAACAAGGGAAGTCAAATATGAGCGATATCGCTGATCGCGTCCGCAAAATCGTGGTCGAACACCTCAACGTGGATGCGGAGAAGGTCGTCGATAAGGCCAGCTTCATCGATGATCTGGGCGCTGACTCGCTCGATCAGGTCGAGCTGGTCATGGCTTTCGAGGAAGAGTTCAACGTCGAAATCCCGGACGATGCCGCGGAATCGATCCAGACCTTCGGTGACGCCGTCGCCTATCTGACCAAGGCTGTCGGCTGATCGCCGACCGCTAACGGCTCTTCTTCGATGGAATTGCGCCGCGTCGTCGTCACCGGGATGGGGATCGTCAGCCCTTTGGGCTGCGGGATCGAACCGACCTGGGCCAACATTCTCGCATCCAAAAGCGGTGCCAAGCGCATCGACGACTTCCAGGTCGACGATATCGCTTGCCAGATCGCCCACCGAATCCCGTTGGGCGACCGCGCCGACGGCAAGTTCAACCCCGACGAGTGGATGGACGTGAAGGATCAACGCAAGGTTGATCCCTTCATCATCTACGCCATGGCGGCGGCTACCCAGGCCATCGAAGACGCCGGGGTCGAACCGAAGACCGAAGAAGAAAAGCACCGCATCGGTACGCTGATCGGCTCGGGCATCGGCGGCATCGGGGGCATCTACGAGACCTCGATCATCCTGCATGAGAAGGGCCCGCGTCGCGTCAGCCCGTTCTTCATCCCGGGCCGCATCATCAACATGGCATCGGGCAATGTCTCGATCCGCTTCGGCCTCAAGGGCCCGAACCACTCGGTGGTGACGGCTTGCTCGACCGGTGCGCACGCCATCGGCGACGCCGCCCGCCTGATCATGCTGGGCGACGCCGACGTCATGGTGGCCGGCGGCGCTGAATCGCCGGTCAACCGCATCTCGATCGCCGGCTTCGCCGCCTGCCGGGCGCTCTCGACCAACTTCAACGACCGCCCCGAAATGGCCTCGCGTCCCTACGACAAGGATCGCGACGGCTTCGTCATGGGCGAGGGCGCCGGTATCGTCGTGCTCGAGGAATACGAGCGCGCCAAGGCCCGCGGCGCCAAGATCTACGGCGAAGTCATCGGCTACGGCCTCTCGGGCGACGCCTACCACATCACCGCGCCCTCCGAGGACGGCGATGGCGGCTTCCGCTGCATGCAGATGGCGGTGAAGCGCGCCGGCATCGATCCGTCCGAGATCGACTACATCAACGCCCACGGCACCTCGACGCCGCTCGGCGACGAGATCGAACTCGGCTCGGTCACCCGCATGCTGGGTGATGCTGCTCCGAAGGCGGCGATGAGCTCCACCAAGTCGGCCATCGGGCACCTGCTCGGCGCGGCCGGTTCGGTCGAAGCGATCTTCTGCCTGCTCGCCATGCGCGACAGCATCGTGCCCCCGACCATCAACCTCGACAATCCGTCGATCGAGTCGGTGATCGACCTGGTGCCCCACAAGCCCAAGAAGAAGGAGGTCAACATTGCCCTCTCGAACTCTTTCGGTTTTGGCGGCACCAATGCCTCGCTGATCTTCCGCAAGGCGAGCTAAGCGACCGGACCCGGGCGCCCGCTACGGCGCCGGGTTCGTATTGATGTCATTTTTCCAGCGATAGTGCCGCGTTTGTGGAGGTTCGACCGATGGCCAACGAGCGCAGCGAGAAGCGGGCACGCAAGAAGCGGCGTGGTAGCGGCTTTCTGAGCGTGTTGAACGCGCTGCTCACGCTCGTGGTCATTGGCATCCTCGTGCTCGTCGGCATTTTCCTCTACGGCGCGAGCCAGTTCTACGCGCCCGGCGCGGTCAAGACCGAGGCGAACTTCACCGTCGAAAAGGGCTCCTCGGTGATGACGACGGCGCGCCGGCTGGAAGAGCAGGGCCTAATCCCGCAGGGCCAGCTGCTGCCGTCCGAATGGCTGTTCTGGGGAGGCGCCCGCGCGCTGAAGAAAGAGGGCGACCTCAAGGCCGGCGTCTATGCGCTGAAGCCCAATTCCTCGATGGCCGACATTCTTACCGAGCTGACCGAGGGCAAGCCGCTCGATTTCTTCGTCAACGTCATTCCGGGCGATACCTCGTTCCAGGTGGCCGAGCGGCTGAATGCAGAAGGCCCGAACCTCACCGGCGAGCCCGTCCCGGTGCCGGCCGAAGGCACGCTTCTCGCCGTCCGTTACGACTTCTTCCCCGGCGACACCCGCGTCTCGGTGCTCGAAAAGATGCAGACCGAGATGAAGAGGACGCTCGACGAGATCTGGGCCAAGCGCGACCCGGCAATCGACAGCGTCATCAAGACGCCCGGGGACCTGGTGACGCTCGCGTCCATCGTCGAGAAGGAAACCGGCCTCGAGACCGAGCGCCCGCAGGTCGCGGCGGTATTCATCAATCGCTTGAAGAAGAATATGCGGCTGCAGACCGATCCGACCGTTCTCTACGGCGTGACCGAGGGCAAGGCCGTGCTCAACCGCGGCCCGACCTCGGCCGAGCTGAAGGCCAAGAACGCCTACAACACCTACCAGATTGACGGCCTGCCGCCCGGGCCCATCGCCAATCCGGGCGAAGCGGCGCTGAAGGCCGTGGCCAACCCGGCCGCGACCAAGGATCTCTACTTCGTCGCCAAGAGCGCCAACCCGGCCGATGGACACCTGTTCGCCGAGACCTATGCCCAGCACAGGAAGAACGTGACGCTCTATCGCAAGGCAGCCGCCGAAGCCGATGCCGAGGCCGCCAGGGAAGCGCTTGAGGCCGATGAGGCCAAGGGCGCCGGCGAGACCGTCGAGCCCGCGCAATAATGGCGACACTCGCCAGCATGACCGGCTACGCCCGCGCCGCCGGCGCACTTCCGGGCGTCGGCTTCACCGTTGAGATCAAGTCAGTCAACGGCCGCGGCCTCGATTTGCGGATGCGCCTTGCCTCCGGCTTCGATGCGCTCGAGAGCGAGATCCGGCGGCTGATCGGCAAGTCCATTACCCGCGGCTCGCTGACCGTGTCGCTGAACGTCGACCGCGAGGGTGAGGGCGGCCGCGTCGTCGTCAATCACCAGGCGCTGGAAGCAGTGCTCGAAGGCTTCAAGTGGCTGGAAAGTCGCGTCGATGCCGACAAGCCCCGCCTGGACGGCATCCTCGCTCTGCGTGGCGTGCTGGAGCAGCACGAGACAGCCCTCTCGTCCGACGAGGAGGAGGCGGTGAATGCCGCTATCCTCGCCGCCGTCGAACAGGCGGTGACCGGCCTCGTCGCCGCGCGGCGGGAGGAGGGGGCTCGCATCGCCGCCATCCTCGGCGAGCGCATCGACGAGATCGCCGCGCTCACCAAGGCCGCCGAGATCCATCCCGGCCGCAGCCGCGATGCCATCCTCGCCCGCCTGCGCCAGCAGGTCGCCGATCTCAGCGAGGCCAGCCCGACCCTCTCCGACGAGCGGCTGGCGCAGGAAGCCGTGCTGCTCGCCACCAAGGCCGATATCCGCGAGGAGCTCGACCGGCTGGGGGCGCACATCGCCGCGGCGCGCCAACTGATCGCCGGCGGTGGCCCGGTGGGCAGGAAGCTCGACTTCCTGTCACAGGAATTTAACCGCGAAGCGAATACGCTCTGCTCCAAATCCAACGACGTGGCCCTGACTGCCATCGGCCTCGATTTGAAGGCCGTGATCGATCAGCTCCGCGAGCAGGTCCAGAATATCGAGTAACCCGGCGAGTGCCGCGAAGCGGCCGAGTGCTATGCGCAGGGCAAGAGGACGAAGCACGAATGGAATTCACGCGCCGCGGAGTGATGCTGGTACTCGCCTCGCCATCCGGCGCAGGCAAATCCTCGATTTCCCGCGCCCTGTTCGAGGATGACCCGAACATCGCGCTGTCGGTCTCGGTGACCACGCGCGCCCGCCGCACCGACGAGATCGACGGCAAGCACTACCACTTCATCGACGTGCCAACCTTCAAGAAGATGCGCGAGGACGGCGAGCTCCTGGAGAGCGCCGAAGTCCACGGCAACTTCTACGGCACCCCGCGCTCGCGCGTCGAAGAGCGGCTCTCGGCCGGCCGCGACATCCTGTTCGACATCGATTTCCAGGGCACGCTACAGCTCTATGAGAAGTGCCGCAGCGACATGGTGACCATCTTCATCCTGCCGCCCTCGATCAAGGAACTGCGCAAGCGCCTCGAGCGCCGGGCGCAGGACAGCGCCGGCACCATCGACAAGCGGCTGAAGAACGCCCGCATCGAAATGCAGCACTACAACGAGTACGACTACGTGCTGGTCAACGAGGATCTCGAAGATTCCACCTCGCGCGTCCGCACCATCCTCGCCGCGGCGCGCCTCGCCCGTACGCGGTTCATCCAATTGGATAAGTTCGTCAAGGACTTGCAGGACCAGATCGACTCTCTTTAGGAGCTTTGCTCAGAGGTCGCGCGCTGTATCCGCTGTCATCAAGCGGCAGTACGCTTAAGGTATTGCCTTAACTTTAGCTGCAGACGGGTGTGGATAAACCACGTCCAGCTGTGGATGGTCTGCGCGCCATAGTTCCGGAACCCCGGAATTGGGCAGAACCTACCCGGGCGGGGGACTTGAGCATGCCATTCGAAGTGAAAGCGTGCAGCATCGACGAAATGCAGCGTCATCCGACCTTCGCCGATCGGACCCAGGCCAAGGTCAAGGTGCTGCTGCGCGAGATCCGCTCCCGCGAAACGTTCGACCACAACCTAACGCTGCGCGTGTGGGCCAACACCCACGACAAGATGAGCCCGTCCGAGGTGAAGACTGCGCTGCTGGTGAAGGCGGCAACCATCCTCAAGCGGACGGTGTCGGTAGCCGAGATCGAGGTGAGCGGCGAAGGCAACGTCACGCGGCCGACGGTCAGCGGCTGAGCGCCGTACTCTCAGTTTGCGCCTTGTCCCCTTGTGGGAGAAGGCGATGGAGCCGAAACTACCGGCGCCCCAACAGCATCACGAACTTCGCGATTACCCCGGCAGCGAAGCCGAATAGCATCAGGCCGAAGGTGAACGGCCCGAGCAGTTGCGTCATGCCGGTTGGATTGGTGAGGTCGTAGCTCACATAGGCGAAGAACAGCGCGCCAAGCGCCACGACAATCCCCAGCGTCCGCCAACGCTGCGCGAACAGAGGCACTGCAACCGGTACGCAGAACGCCAGGAACGCCCCGATCAGCGCGATGGCACCGCCCATCAGCGCCGCGCCTTCGCCAGCTTCAGGAACGTCTCGACCGGCAGCACCTCAGCCCGCTCATCGCCCTTCAGCCCGCCTGCAGCCAGCAATGGCTCCATCGGCACTCCGAGCGACTTGAGGCTCTGGCGCACCATCTTGCGGCGCTGCCCGAAGGCGGCGCGGGTGACGGCCTCGAGATCGCGCACGGCCACGCCGTCGGTGGTCGCCTTCGGCTTCAGGTGTACGACGCTCGACGTCACCTTGGGCGGCGGGGTGAAGGCCTCGCGCCCGACATTGAAGGCGATGCGCGCCTCGGTGCGCCAGCCGCACAGCACGCCGAGCCGGCCATAGTGATCGTCGCCGGCCTTGGCGATGATGCGCTCGGCGACCTCGCGCTGGAACATCAGCGTCAGGCTCTCGAAGAACGGCGGCCACTGCTCGACGGTCAGCCAACGGGTGAGCAGTTCGGTGCCGATGTTGTAGGGCAGGTTCGAGACGATGCGCGTCGGCCCGTCGGCCAGCGCGGCATAGTCGATCTGCAGCGCGTCACCAGCGATCACCTCAAGCCGGCCAGGGTAGGCCGCGGCGATCTCGGCGAGCGCGGGCAGGGTGCGTTCATCGCGCTCGATGGCGATGACCTTCTTTGCGCCCTCCGCGAGCAGCGCGCGAGTCAGGCCGCCGGGGCCGGGGCCGACCTCGATCACCGTTACCGCCTCGAGCGGGCCGGCGACCCGGGCGATGCGCGCCGTGAGGTTGAGATCGAGCAGGAAGTTCTGCCCGAGCTCCTTTTTGGCCCTCAGGTCGTGCGCGGCGATAACCTCGCGAAGCGGCGGTAGATTGTCGATCTGCATGCTTGGGGGATAGCGGATTTATCGGCGAAGGCAAATGGCGCAAAGAACGGGTATTGACCTTGCCATGATGGGAAGGTGCAGGAACGGGCCATAGCCACTCTGGTTGGCCTGACTTCGAAGGAGATGAAGATGCACAAGTTCACCCTCGCCGCTGCACTGCTGCTGGCGTTCGCCGTTCCCGCCATGGCGCAGGATCATGGCGCCCATGGCGCGGCTCCAGCGGCCGACCTTCCGGCGATCTGCCTCGCCAACGCGCAGCAGGCGTCGGCCCCCATGGCCATGCAGCATGCCGCCGGCGCCGACGCGGCACATGTCGATCTGATGGACGGCATGGATGCCATGAACGCCGACATGGCCGCCGGCGGCACGGCGGCCGATATCGACGTCGCCTTCATCTGCTCGATGATCCCGCATCATCGCGGCGCCATCGACATGGCCAAGGCCGAACTGGCGCATGGCGATGACCCCTGGGCCAAGGAAATGGCGCAGGCCGTGATCACCGCCCAGGAAAAGGAAATCGCCGACATGCTTGCCTGGCTGGAGAAGCAGCCGCTGTAGGGGAGGGAGTCACCGGCCCCATCTCCCCCTAGGCGGGGGAGAAAGCGAAATCTCAGGTTTAGCCGTTTGGCTAAGCCTTAGATTTCGCAAGAGAGGAAGGGCTAAGTCCAAGAAATCGCTTTCTCTCCCGCACGGGGAGAGATGACGGAGAGATTTGTGTGCGGAACCTCTACTGCGCCGCGTTCTGCTGATGCAGCATGCCGTTGGTCAGCTGATCTGCCAGCCTGATCGCGTTGAGGAAGCTCGCATCCGACCCCTGGCCGCTGCCGGCCAAGTCGAAGGCCGTGCCGTGGTCTGGGGACGTCCTGACGATCGGCAGGCCCAGCGTCACGTTCACTGCCTCGTCAAAGGCCACCGTCTTGATCGGGATCAGCGCCTGATCATGATACATCGCGATCACTGCGTCGAAGCGGCGCCAGTGGGGCAGGTGGAACAGGGTATCGGCCGGCATGGGGCCCTCGGCCTCGATACCCTCATGCTGCAACTGGGCAATGGCCGGGCCGACCGTGTCGAAGTCTTCGGTGCCGATATTGCCGCCTTCGCTGGCATGCGGGTTGAGGCCGGCAAAGCCGATGCGGGGCTGGGCGATGCCGAAGCGGGTCCTGAGGCTGTGCGCGACGATCCGTCCGGTGCTCACCACCAGGTCGAAGGTGATCAGCGAGGGGACCTGGCTGATCGGCACGTGGATGGTTGCGGGGATCACTCGCAGCCCGTCATGCGCCAGCATCATCACCGGCGTCGGCACCACGCCGCCCTGCGCGCAAAGTGCCGCCAGGAACTCGGTATGGCCCGGATACTTGAAGCCCGCCGAATACAGCGCCGCCTTGTGAATCGGCGCCGTGACGATGCCCCGGCAGGCGCCGGTGAGGCTGGCCTCGACGGCGCGGCTGATCGCCTCGATCACCACCTTGCCGGAGAGCGAGGTAGGATCGCCCGGCTTGTCGGGGACCAGACCCTCGACATGGGCGATGGGCAGGGCGTCAGGGAAGCGCAAATTGGCCTCGAGCGGCGTGCTCTCAACCATCGACACCGGGAGGTGCAGGCGTGCGGCGCGGGTGCGCAGGAAATCGATGTGGCCGTAGACGATGAAGGGCGGCAGGCCCAGCTCGGCGCGCTTGGAATAGAGCCTGAGGATCAGGTCGGGCCCGATCCCGGCAGGCTCTCCCATGGTGACGGCAAGCGGCAAACGGTTGTCGACCAAGGCGTCCTCGCAGGTTTGGGCCGCTTGGCGTAGCCGGTTCGGCACGCCAAGCCTAGCGCCCTCTAGCACAGACTTGCTAAGTCAAAGACCGTAGTTTCCCTCGATTTCTCAAGGGGATGACAAGGGTCCGTTAGTTGTAGACGATCTTTGCCTTGCTCCTGAGCTCGGCCTTGAACTTCTCGGCTTCGGCCTTCATCGCTTCGCCGCCCTGTTCGCTGCGCAGCTTGTTCTTGACGAAGGTGGTGTCGCGCGCCTCGTTCTTGGCGCAGATGGCCAGCATCGACACACCTGCCTCGGTCACCCGCGGCTTGGTGATGCCGCCGACGTTCAGCTTGGCGAGTTCGGCAGCCAGCGCATCAGGCAACTGCGTCGCATGACGGCGGCCCATGTCGCGCACGGCGGCGTCGGTGAAGTTCAGCGACACCTGCACGGCGCTATCGCAGCCCTTGAAGGCCTTGCGGTACTGGTTGGCTTGGCCGGTGCGGGCCGAAGCATTGCCGGTCGAGCTGATGAACAGCACTTCCTTGAGGATGTAGTCGTAGCTCGAGGCCTGGTCGAGCTTGGCGGAGGCCTCCTTGTCGAGCTCGAGATCGGAGACCTTCACGCGCGACGACACGACCATCTGGCTTACCTGCTGCCAGGCGATGGCGGCGCGGAGGCGGGCGCGCATCGTGTCCTTGCTGACACCAGCCTGCTGCAGGATCTGGTTCAGCTTGTCGCTCGACACCTTGATGTTGCGGGCGACCTGCGTGAACGCGTCGTCGACCTGCTGGTCGGAAATGACGATGTTCATGCGCTTGGCTTCCTGCAGCTGCAACTGCTCGTCGATCAGTTGCTCCATCGCCTTCTTGCTGCCGCCGCCGCCCTCGAGGGCCAGCAGCTTGGTGCGCTGGGCGATCTCGATATCGGAGATCGGCACGCCATTGACCGTCACCTTGGTCGCGGCGAAAGCCGGCATGACGCTCAGGGTAAGGCCGATCAGCATTGCAGCGATGAAGCGGAGCATTGTCGTCACCATTCAGTTCTCTGGAAGCCGCCGGATCGCCCCCGGCTCGGCCATCTCAATGTTGGAAGAATACGGCCAAAATCGGTTGGCCGAGCCTAGTATCCGATGCCGAAGTCGGTTCCGGGGCCCTTCAGCCTGAACTGCACGCCGAAGGTGAACGAGTCCGGGGTTTCGTGGGTCGGGCCGTTGGCCTGGGCGAAGCCGCCGGCGAGGAAGTAGCCGTCATCGTAAAGCAGCTCGCCGCGTGCCTCCAGCCACTCGCTGGATGCGATGTCCCACGAGAAGCTGCCATTGGCGCGCCAGTAGTCCATCGGCAGCGGCGCGCTGGCGCGCACAGTGACTTCATGCTGATCGACCGGCACGCCGATCGCCGCGTCGGCCGGCAGGTAGACATAGTCGCTGCCCACCGAGTAGGGGCCGAAGGCATAACTGCCGCCGACACCGGCCCGCGCGACACGCGGCCCGTCCGGATCGATCTGCAGCTTGGCGCCGAGCGTGACCCCGTCATAAGGCGAGCCACGCGCGCCGAGCACGACGTAGGAGGCCTCATCCTCGAGGCCGCTGCTGACCCCGGTATTGACCGGATCAGCGACGCCGAAGGCATTGACGCCGGCGAGGTGGAAGCTCTGCCCGGCGATGATTTCCAGCCATTGCCCGCCTGAGAAGTTGGCAAGGTAGCGAGCGCCGACATTGGCGCGCAGTCCTGTCTCCTGCCGGTCGGTGCCGGTGAAGCGGTCGTAGGAGAAGATGTTGGTGTCATCGAGCACGAAGCTGTGCGCGTTGTCGTTGGTGACCCCGACCAGCGTGGTGTCGCTGCCGCGATAGACCAGCTGCGCGATCGGCTCGAGCAGGTGCGTGTCGAGCCCGTTGCTGGCGAATAGCGGCCAGCGGAAATCGAGGGCCGCGATCGGCGTTGCCGTGAACAGGAACTGGTCCGAGGGCTCGGGCAGACCGACGGGCGGGTTGCCCTGGCTGCCGCTGTCGTAATTCGTGACGTCGGCCCGCAGCCCGAGATACGGGGTCACCACCACGCCGCCCGGAGCGACGATCTGGTTCTGCCAGCTGAGCTCGCCGGATGCGTGGATCTTGCTGCCTTCGTAGCCGAAGACATAGTCCTTCGTACCGTAGGTTGCGGACGAGTTCTCGCCGCGTTGCACGCCAAGCAGGTTGCCGTTGGCGCGCACCTGGCCCCAGTCACCGAGGTCGAAATAGCCGTTGCCGCGTGCGTTGGGCAACGCCGTCGCCTGCTGGTCCTGCGCCAGGTTGGCCGCAGCATTGGTGCCGTACTGCCCCAGCTTCAGGAACTGCTGCAGCCGCACATCGGCGTAGAAGTTGTCGCTGAGGTGCGTCGCATACACCTCGTTGGTGAGCCATTTCGCGGTGCTGAAGTCGTAATCGTCGAAATAGGCGGCATCGGAGAAGGCGCTGTACGACCAGCCTACGGTCCAGTCCGCTACCGGTTCGAACCGCCCAGAACTCTGGATCGCACCGCGCCACTCGCGGTTGCCGAGCTCGGTGAAGGCGCCGGGATCGAGCTGGTACAGGCCGGAGCCCTTCACCGTGAACGAGCCGTAGTCGAACTGCTGCCGCCACTCGGCCGCCATCAGGAAGCCCTGCCGCGACATCAGCGAGGGGGAGAGCAGGATTTGCGTGTCTTCGCCGATGTTGATGAAGTAGGGCGCGGTGATCCGCGCGCCGTACGCGGCCTTGTAGTTGACGCTCGGCAACAGGAAGCCGTTGCTCTGCTTGGAGGTCGGATCGGGCAGCGACAGCCACGGCAGCCAGGCAACGGGGATGCCCAGGACTTCCAGCGACGGCTGTTCCAGGTAGACGGTCTTGGTTTCGCTGTTGTGGATCAGCTTGGTGGCCTTCACCTTCCAGCCGATCCGGTGTCCCTTGGCGTCGATGCAGAGCCCGCAGGGGCTGTAGGTCGCCTGGTTGAGTACGGTTTCCAGCTCGGCCGAATAGTGCGCGTCGTTCGCCGTCACCATGGCGCCGTCGACGGTGGTGAGCGTCAGCGACTGGATGAACGCCTGTTTCATCCCGCCCGTCACCTCGACGCTGTCGGCGGTATACTCGGTACCCGCCGGATCGCGCACCTGCACGTTGCCGACGCAGTTCAGGTCGCCCGATTTCTGCTCGTAGCGCAGGTCGTCGCAGGCGATCGCGTAGCCTTCGTACTGCATCAGCACGCGGCCCTGCGCGCTGATCACGTCGCTGCTCTTGTCATAGGAGAGGACGTTGGCCTCGACCTTGGCCGGCGCGCCCGGCTCGGGGAGCGTTGCGAAAAAGCCTTCTGGCAGGAACTGGGCTGCGGCGGGAAGAGTGGCGGCAAGGCCGGCCGCGAGGGCGAGCGCAAGCACCGCACCAAACTGGCGCAGGCGCGTCCCCATCCCCCGGTCGCGGCGCATCTTGCTCACGTCCGCCCGTCTTCCCTGTTCAGCAGCACCGTCACTCCGATAACGATCGCCACCACTGCCGGCCCTGCGACTGCTATGGCCGGATGCATCACGCCGGCGCCCCCGGCGCGTCCCGCCATCTCGGTCACGACATAAACCAAGACGCCAAGGACGATACCATAAAGCACCGCCCCACCATACTTATTGGTCCTTCGATAACCGGCCGTAAACGCGAAGGCAATGACCAGGGAGCCACACAAGGTGAGCGGCAGCGCCAGCAGCCTGAGGAACCGCGTTTCCGTCTCGGCGCGCTCCTTGGAATCGCTCAGTTTCGCCGCCAGCGTACTCGCCAGCTCCCACACCGTCATGTCCTTGACCGAGGCGATCCGGGCCCGCATGTCGCCGGGGCTGTGGCCGGTGGGCAGGCGGAAATCCGCTATCGTTTCGGGCAGTTGGTTGGAGCGGAAACGGATCGCCCCCGGCATCACCCACTCGCCATTGCGCAGCTCGGCGGTCGGCGCCTCGATGCGGTCGCGCGGCGTATCCATCAGGAACACGTTGACGCTGCCCAGCGACTCGCCGCTGGGGCTGACATAGCCGGCCTCGAGAATGTAGTGGAGATCGCCCTGCCGCTCATCGAGCCATAGCGTTCCGGCTCGGCTGACGGTGCCGTTCGCGGCGCTGCTCGGCGCCAGGCTGCGGTTGAACTGGATCACCCCGGTGTCGACCACCAGGGTGATCAGCACGCCGCCGAGCAGGGTGACCGCGACCGGCGCGACCATCACCCGCCAGACCGACATGCCCGAGGCCTTGATCACCGTCATCTCGCGGGTCGCCTGCAGGTTGAGCAGGCCCGCAATGGTGCCGACAAGGAAGGTCAGCGGCAGCGTATCGATGACCCAGCGGGCCGAGGAGAGGACGACCGCCGTCAGCGCCAGCGGCAACCCGCCGACCGCCGCGAGCGCCGAGAAGCGGTGGGTGTTGAGCGATTCGACCAGCACCACGATGCCGTAGAGCACTGCCAGCGTCAGCCCGACATTGCCGGCCAGCCGCCGGACGACGATCCAGTCGATGCGGTTCATGTGCTGTGCGCCTCCCGGGGCAGGGGCACGAAGACGCGCAGCCGGTAGATCAGGATGGCGATGGAAATGATGGTGAGAACGATCACTCCGACTGGCTCCCGCATCCAGCCGCTGAGCGGCGCGTAGGAGGTGAGGGTGCGCTCGAACAGCACGGCGCCGAGCACGGTGATCTCCACCGGCAGCAGCGGTTCCTTGCGCCGGCCCGAGGGAAAGCCGCTGATGGCCGCGACGAACAGGCAAAGCGCCAGCACACGGAAACCGTCGGAGGTGCGTTCCGCCAGCCGGCGCAGCTTTTCGGCAGGCCACTCGCCTGTGGTGAAGCCGCGCACCAGCGTGCCATAGGTGCTCTGGTCGCCGCGCGCGTCGCCGGTATCGGCGTCGCCGGTCAGCCGCTCCAGCGCGATGTCGTAGCGGTCGAACGAGATCTCCGAGAACTTCCCGTCCGCTGTGCGGTACTGGATCGTGCCTTGCTGCAACTGCAGCACGTAGCCCAGTTCGTCGGCGGTGATCAGCGCCGAGTCCGCGATATAGGTGCGCCGCGTTTCGGCATCGCGCCGGTCGTCGGCAAAGAACGAGGTGATCTCCCCATCGGCGCCCCGGCCGCCCACCGTGATGGTCACCCCGTCGCCCAGTTCGGCGAAGCGGTTCGGCACCAGCGAGCGGCCCACCAGGTCGGCCGCGGCTTTCACGCGGATCAGGTTGCCTTCGCTGGTCGCCAGCGGCTCGATGACGTGGGCCAGCACCAGCACGATCAGCGTGCCGACCGTAGCAAAGCCCAGCACCGTGCGGATCAGCACCGGCAAGCGCTGCGACACGTGGATGATGTGCAGCTCGCGTGACCCCTGCAGGGCGCGCAGGGCCCGGGCCAGTCCCACCGCGATGCAGACGTACATGAAGGCAATGGAGAGTGGCGGCAGCGCCAGGATCGTCTGCCACAAGAGCGTCAGCAGCCCGCGATCGCGCACCGCTCCGACCTCGACGATTCTGAGCGTCTGCGCGAGGTAGAGAATAGTCAGCGCGACCCCGAAAAGCGCTGCGGCTTCGGCGGCAAAAAGCTTGAAAAGATAACTGCCTAGCCGAGTCATATCAGAGACGAGTTCCGACGCGCGCCCACCCCCCGGACTGCCCCCGGCGCGATGAACCAAGCGGACCTTGCCCGCCCCGCCCGTCCCTTTGCAAGGAAAACGGGGCGAGGGCGAGGCGTTGCCCCCCGGGGTGTTGCGGGATTGACGCGACCGGCGTAGCCACTATCAGTCGATTACCGACCTCGCGGGCAATCGCGCCCGCCCCATTGCCATAAGGTATTTTGCCCCATGCCTAACCGGATCGAGATCAAGACCGCCGCCCTGCCGTTGAAGGCAACCGGTACGCTGGTGGTCTATGCCGCCGAGGACGCCGCACCCGCCGGCGCCGCGGCCGAGGTCTGGGCCGCCACCGGGCTCGACTGGCAGAAGGTCTCGGCCGCGGGCAACTTCAAGGGCAAGCAGGGCCAGTTGCTCGATCTGCTGGCGCCTGCCGGCGTCGCCGCCGATCGCCTGCTGGTGCTGGGCAGCGGCAAGGCAGGGCAGGGTGCCGGGCTCTCCGCCTGGACCGACCGCGGCGGCTCGCTTGCCGGCAAGCTGATGGGTCTCAAGGTGAAAAAGGCCGCCGTGCTGCTCGACGAGGAGGCGGCGACGCCTGAGGGCATCGCCGAACTCGCCGCCGGGCTGCGCCTCCGCCACTACAAGTTCGACAGCTACAAGGCGGTCAAGGCCGAGGACAATGGCGATAGCTCACTGGCGGTTACTCTCCACGTCGCCGACAAGTCCGGTACCGACAAGGCCATTGCCGAGCGCCAAGCCACCACCGAAGGCACACTGCTCGCCCGCGAGTTGATCCACCAGCCGCCCAACGTGCTCGGCACGCTCGAGTTCGCCGCCGAAGCCGCCAAGCTCGCCGAACTCGGCGTGGAGATCGAGCAGCTCGACGAGAAGGCCATGCGCAAGCTCGGCATGAACTCGCTGCTCGGCGTATCGCAGGGCTCCGCCCGCCCGCCGCGCCTCGTGATCATGCGCTGGAACGGCGGCAAGTCGAAGGACCAGCCCATCGCCTTCGTCGGCAAGGGCGTGGTGTTCGATTCCGGCGGCATCTCGCTGAAGCCCGGCCTCGGCATGGAAGACATGAAGGGCGACATGGGCGGCGCGGCGGCAGTCACCGGGCTGATGCATGCGCTTGCCAGCCGCAAGGCCAAGGTCAACGCCGTCGGCGTCATCGGGCTGGTGGAGAACATGCCGTCGGGCACCGCGATGCGCCCTGGCGATATCCTCACCGCCATGTCCGGCACCACCATCGAAATCGTCAACACCGACGCCGAGGGTCGCCTCGTCCTCGCCGACGCGCTCTGGTACACCCAGGATCGCTTCAAGCCGAAGTTCATGATCAACCTCGCGACCCTCACCGGCGCCATCGGCGTGGCGCTCGGCAACGATCACGCGGGGCTGTTCTCCAACAACGACGAACTCTCGGCCAAGCTTCTCGCCGCCGGCCTCGCCACCGGCGAAAAGCTCTGGCGCATGCCGATGGGCTCCGCCTACGACAAGCTCATCGAGAGCCGCTTCGCCGACATCAAGAACTCCGGCGGCCGTCCCGCCGGCTCGATTACCGCCGCGCAGTTCCTCGCCCGCTTCGTCAATGATGTGCCGTGGGCGCACCTCGATATCGCCGCCGTGGCGCTGGCCTCGCCGTCATCGGAGACCAACGCGGCGTGGGCATCGGGCTTCGGCGTGGCACTGCTCGATCGGCTGGTCCGCGACAATTACGAGGCCAAATGACCGGCACGCTGCCCGACCTGCCGCTCACCGCCAGTCCGTCGCGCCTCTGGCTGTCGCCGGTCGCAGCATTGGCGATCGCCGCCGGGCTTGTCGCGCTGCTGCCGACCGCGCTGCTGCTCGCCAGCCTCCTCGTCGGCGCGCTCGGCATGGCGCCGAGCGTCGAGTTGACGCTGCTGGCGCTACCGACGCTGGCAGTGGCGGTGTTCTTCCTCGTCGTCGGTGCGGTGATCGTCGGCGACCTGCGGCTGCAACGGCCGGTGCTTATCATCGACGAGAACGGCGTCTTCGATCGCCGCGTTACCGATGCGCCGATCGCCTGGGCCGATGTGGTCGAAGTGGCGCCATCCCCGGGCGGTGGCGGCGTGCTGCTGGCGCTGCGCACGCCGCTCGATACCCGCCTCAGCCCCTACCGTGCCGGCACCACTGGTTTCCGCCAGCCGGCGGCCGGACTCGCCAACATCCCGGTCCGCGCTATGGACCGGCCGGCGCGGCTGTTGGCCGATACGCTGGTGGCGCTGGCGACCAGGCATGGCGCCACGATCCCGCAACCGGACGGAGCCTGAGCCGATGGCCGAGATCCTGTTCTACCACTTGGAGAGCCAGCCCCTCGAACGGGTGATCCCGGTGCTCCTGGAAAAGTCGCTGGAGCGCGGCTGGAACGTGGTGGTCGAAACGGGCAGCGAGGAACGGGCCGAGGCGCTCGACAACCTGCTCTGGACCTATCGCGACGACAGCTTCCTGCCGCATTCGCTGGCCGGCGGCGACGCCGACGACCTGCAGCGCATCCTCATCACCACCCGCCCGCACAATCCCAACCAGGCGCAGGTCCGCTTCTTCGTCGATCGCGCCGTGCCGCAATCGGGCGAGGGCTATGTCCGGCTGGTCTACATGTTCTCCGGCCACGACCCCGACGCCGTCACCGAAGCCCGCGCGGCGTGGAAAGCGCTGCGCGACGGCAACGAGGTGACGTATTGGCAGCAGGACGGCAACGGGAAGTGGGCGAAGAAGGGGTAGGGCAGGCCCCGCGCCATCGGTCAGCGCCTTCTCCCACAAGGGAGAAGGCACCGACAGATTACGCCGAGCCCGCTACACCCCCGGCGCCCAGCCAGGCTCCGCCTGCTCGAACTTCGAGAACTGGAACCCCGGCGCCACCGTGCAGCCGACCAGCGACCAGTCGCCGAGACAGGTCGCCTGTTGCCACGCGTGACTGGGGATCACCACCTGCGGCCTTTCCCCGGCGACCAGATCGTTGCCGAGCTTGTGCTCGGTCACGCTCTTGCCATCGCGAGAGATGCCGATCGTCATCGGCGCGCCGGCATACCAGTGCCAGACCTCGGCCGAATCCACCCGGTGCCAGGCGCCGGACTGCCGATCGGTGAGCAGGTAGTAGATCAGCGTCGAGAGGGGCCGGCCTGAAGCGCCGGGCACGTCGGCGAAGGTCTGCCGGTAGAAGCCGCCCTCGATATGCGGCTCGAGCCCGAGCAGGCCGACAATCTCGGAGGCCGTCATCTGCTTCATGCCTGCGCCTTCTCTGCCAGCTCCAGCTCTTCGCTGAGCGTCAGCCAGCTCTCCTCGATCTTGGCAATCTCGCCCTCGAATCGCGCCTTGTCCTTGCCGAGCAGGATGACCCGTTCGGGCGCGCCGTCATAGGTCTTGGGGTCGGCGAGGAAGCCATCGACACGCGCCAGTTCGGTCCGCAGCCGGCCGAGCTTCTGCTCGAGGTCCTTGATCGATTTGCGCAGCGGCGCCACTTCGGCGCGCTTGGCCGCCGCGTCCTGCCGCGACGCCTTCCGATCCTCGATCGCCGGTGCTGCCTGGGCCGCACCCTTCTTGCCCTTGCCATTGCTATTGGAGGTGAGCAACCGCTGGTAAGTGTCGAGATCCTCGTCGAATTCCTCGATCGTCCCGTTCTGCGCAATCCACAGCTTGTCGACCGTGGCGTCGATCAGGTGGCGGTCGTGGCTGATGATCAGCACGGCGCCCGAATAGTCGTTGAGCGCCGCCACCAGCGCGTCGCGGCTGTCGATATCGAGGTGGTTGGTCGGCTCGTCGAGGATCAGCATCCCCGGCCCGCCGAAGGTGATGAGCCCGAGCAGCAGCCGCGCCCGCTCGCCGCCGGACAGGTTCTTCACCTTGGTGTCCATGCGCGAGGTGGTGAGCCCCATCTGCGCCACGCGGCTGCGGCGCTTCGCCTCGCTGTCATACGGCATCAGGTCTACGACATGCTCGAACGGCGTCTGCTCGGGCTTCAGCTTGTCGAGCTGGTGCTGGGCGAAGTAGGCGATCTCCAGCCCCTTGCCCTTCCGCATCTCGCCGCCCATCGGCTTCAAATCGCCCGACAGCAGCTTGGCGAAGGTCGACTTGCCGTTGCCGTTGACGCCGATCAGCGCGATGCGGTCGTCCGGATCGATCCGGTTGGTGATGTGCCTGAGGATCACCTTGTCGCCATAGCCCACCGACACGTTGTCGAAGGTCATCATCGGCGAGGCCGGGACCTTCTTCGGGTCGGGGAAATTGAACGGCGACGAGCTCTCGTCGAACATCGCCGCCGGCGGCTTCAGCTTCGCGATCATCTTGACGCGCGCCTGGGCCTGCTTGGCCTTGGTGGCCTTGGCCTTGAAGCGATCGACGAATTTCTGGAGGTGCGCGATCTGGTCGAGCGTCTTCTCGCGGCTCTTGTTGTTGAGCTCCATCTGCATCCGGCGTGTCTCTTCGAACGTGTCGTAATTGCCCTTGTAGAAGGTCAATTTCCGATGCTCGAGATGCGCGATCGAGTTCACCGCCTTGTTGAGCAGGTCACGGTCGTGGCTGATCATGAACACGGTGTAGGGGTAGGTCGCGAGATACTTCTCGAGCCACAGCGTGCCTTCGAGGTCGAGGTAGTTGGTCGGCTCGTCAAGCAGCAGCAGGTCGGGCTGGCTGAACAGCACGCCCGCCAGCGAGACGCGCATGCGCCAGCCACCCGACAGCTCCGAAGTCGGAGCCATCTGCCGATCCTTCTCGAAGCCGAGGCCCTTGAGAATGGTGGAGGCACGCGCCTCGGCCGTATGCGCGTCGATCTCGGCCAACCGCGTGTGGATGTCGCCGATGCGGTGCGGATCATGCGCCGTCTCGGCCTCGGCCAGGAGCGCCGTGCGCTCCTTGTCGGCCGACAGCACCACGTCGAGCACGCTGATCGAACTCGCCGGCGCTTCCTGCGCCACCGCGCCGATGCGGGCCTTCTTGTTGACCTCGATGGTGCCGCCTTCAGGCGCGATCTGCCCCAGGATCAGCTGGAACAGCGTTGTCTTGCCCGTGCCGTTCTTGCCCACGAAGCCGGTCTTGGAACCGTCTGGGAGAACAAGCGAGGCACCCTCGAACAGGGGGCGGCCCTGGATGCGGTAACTGAGATCGGTAATGGTCAACATGGCGCGGCCGATGCATCCGCGGCGCGCGGAATGCGTTAGGAAAGGGATAGGGGCAAATCGAAGCCGTCCCAATAGACCGAGAAACCGGAGAAGTCCAATGCGCCCGATCCTCGCCGCTCTTGCCCTTTGCCTGTTCACGGGCGCCGCCTTGGCACAAGAGCTCGCCCCGTTGAACGACCTGAGGGCCTGCCGGCTCGACGCCGAACTGGTCTCGCTGAGCTTCAGCTACGAGGGCGGCGCCTGCGAGCAGACCGGCAACGGCAGCGTCGACCTGGTGGAGTCCGGCACCGCGACGGTGACCATCCCGATCGTCTCGACCGCCGAGGTCTGCACCATGCAGGTGGTGAAGGTGAACCACTCCAGCGCCATCACCGCAGATCAGGACGTGTCAGCGCTCAGCGTTCAACTCGTCAGCCCCGGTGGCGAGGTGCAGGCGACTGGCAAGGTTGACATCGCCCCGAACTCGCCTGACTGCGTGCCGCCGGTGCCGACGGAGTAGGGCGCCTAGCCAGGCAACACCGGCTCGTGGGCCCTGTCATTTCGATCGGTCGCGGTGCGCGAGGTTCAGCGACACAACCGCCAGTACAATCAGAACCGCCAGCAGCAGGGCCCGGGTCAGCGTCATCGCCACGCCGTGCTCAAAGGCAGCCTGGTTGGTCCGCAGATACTGTTGCAGCCGGTCGTCGATCTCTCCTGACAATGACGATGTCGACGCGTTCCGCAGCTCGAGAAGACGCTTGAGGTGCGCGACTTCGCCCCTCACAACGGCCTGTAGCCAGCGCAACGCATTCCTCGCGTCGTCGGCACTGATATGGGGGTAGATGGACGATAGCTGCCGGCTCTCGTCCGCAGTGAGCGTGACGGTGGCGATCGGGTACCGAACGATGCCACTTTCGTCCCTTGGCACCGTGAACAGGCAGAAAAACAGGTCCAGCGCGACCAGCTTGCTGCCATCGGCCATCGTATCGATGTCGCGTCTTGCGCTCCAGACCAGCGTCGACCACGGATAGCCGGCGGTGCAGGATTGCTCGAGGTCGAGCGCCTTCCGCAGATCCAGGAAAGCGCCGATCATCGGGCCAGCGCCTCCGCTTTCCGCGGTATTCTCCAGCAGTCTCGCGATGGTCGACAGGTAGGGCGCATCGACCTTGCTGCGCTCCTCCATCAGGAAGATGTCGCGTGAGTAAGTATTGTAGTCGCTGAACTTCGACTTGAGGCTGCCGAACACCTCGCTCGTCGATGCCGAAGTTGCCGATGGGTTGTTCTCGTTGGTCCTGGAGAAATATGACCAGGCGTAGCCGTACCCGGCATAGTCAGTCAGTGCGATCGCCAGGGCGACCACCAAGATCAGGGCGCCGACAAGGACCCGCCTGTCGGTCCACATCCGGCTGCCACGCCGGGTGGTCGCGGTATCGCCGTGCGGCAAATGCGCAGACCCCACAGAAGACATTTGTTCCTCCGGTTGAGCCGACTGTCGCCATCCTACTCCCGTTTGACCGTGGTGTCAGAGGGCACGAGCCGTTAAGGTTCGCTCGGGGGCTTGCGATGAAGTGGTTGGCTTGGGCGCTACGGCGGTGGATGATCTACCGGGGCACCCGCTTCGTCGTCATCGCGACGTTCTTCGGCCCGGCAACCTGTGGGTTGCTGATGTCCATTGTGACCGCGTTTCCGCCCTATGGGCCGAAGAGCGTCTTCGATCAGTCGTTGATCTCTCTGGTGTTCGCTTTTGCCGCACTCCTGTATGGCGCGGTGCCGGCGTTCGTCGCATCCATCCTGATCGTGGTGCGCCGCTTCGTCTCAGTGGTCGAGGCGCTGGCGATCACCGTAGTCACCACCTTCGTGCTCTACTTCGTCTTCTTTTGGGCTTCGAGCTGGTTCTCTGCAATCGTCCCCGCTGCTGCCGCTGGGCTCGCGATGTCCCTCTTCAGCATTCCCGGCGCAGTCGGTGCCGGCCTGCTCGCCGCCTGGTGGGGAGCGTTCACGCCCTCGGAGCTGCATAGACGTGCGGCTGCGCCCTCGAGCACAAACTGACCCAATCCGCTACGTCTTGCGCCCGTCAAAACCCTTGGATACAAGGCGCGACCTCTTTCAGACCCACTCCAAGGACCAGACACATGGCCATCGAGCGCACTTTCTCCATCATCAAGCCCGACGCGGTTCGCCGTAACCTGATCGGCAAGATCCTCACCAAGTTCGAGGACGCTGGCCTCCGCCCGGTCGCGATGAAGAAGATCCACATGACCCGCACCCAGGCCGAGGGCTTCTACGCCGTGCACAAGGAGCGCCCGTTCTACGGTGAGCTGGTCGAGCAGATGATTGCGTCGCCCGTCGTGGTCCAGGTCCTCGAAGGCGAGGGCGCCATCCTCAAGAACCGCGAAGTCATGGGCGCCACCAATCCGGCCAATGCCGCCGAGGGCACCATCCGCAAGGAATTCGCGCTGAGCATGGGCGAGAACTCGGTGCACGGTTCGGACGCTCCCGAGACCGCCAAGGAAGAGATCAAGTTCTTCTTCACCGACGACGAGATCGTCGGCTGATCTCGGCCAGACCACGATTTTCCGAGGGCCGCCTCCGGGCGGCCCTTTTGTTTTGCTAGCGGGCACCCTGCCGCCCCATGAAAGCCACCCCGTGAACCTCCCCGAGACCATCCACCCCGCGCTCGCCGCCGCCCTCACCGCCCGCGGCTATGACACGCTGACGCCGGTGCAGCTGAGCGTCCTGGCGCCCGAGGCCGCCGAGCGCGATCTCCTGGTGTCGGCGCAGACCGGCTCGGGCAAGACCGTGGCCTTCGGCATGGCGATCGCGCCAACCCTGCTGGGTGATGCCGCCATGTTCGAGCGCGCCGCCACCCCGCTGGCGCTGCTGATCGCCCCGACCCGCGAACTGGCGATGCAGGTGCAGCGCGAGCTGGAGTGGCTGTATGCCGATACCGGCGCGCAGATCGCCGCCGGCGTCGGCGGCATGGACATCCGCACCGAGCGCCGGGCCTTCGAGCGCGGCGCGCATATCGTCGTCGGCACCCCGGGGCGCCTGCGCGATCATATTTCGAAAGGCGCGCTCGACCTCGGCAACATCCGCGCCGTGGTGCTCGACGAGGCCGACGAGATGCTCGACCTCGGTTTCCGCGAAGACCTCGAGTTCATCCTCGATGCCGCGCCGGAAACCCGCCGCACCCTGATGTTCTCGGCCACCGTGCCGCGCGCCATCGCCGATCTGGCCAAGACCTTCCAGCGCGATGCGCTTCGCCTTGTCGCCACCAGCGCCGGCGAGCAGCACGCCGATATCGAGTACCAGCAGGTCGTCGTCCGCAACGACGAGCGCGAGCATGCGGTCATCAACATGCTGCTGCTGCACGACAGCTCCAACACCATCGTCTTCTGTCACACCCGCGAGGCGGTGAAGCACCTTACCGCGCGCCTCGCCAACCGCGGCTTCCCGGTGGTGGCGCTGTCGGGCGAGCTAACCCAGGCCGAGCGCTCGAACGCCCTGCAGGCGATGCGCGATGGCCGCGCCCGGGTCTGCGTCGCCACCGACGTCGCCGCCCGCGGCATCGATCTGCCCAACCTCGATCTGGTCATCCACGCCGACGTTCCGTCCAACCCCGAAACCCTGCTGCACCGCTCGGGCCGCACGGGCCGCGCCGGCCGCAAGGGCATCTGCGCGCTGATCGTGCCGGTGCACCGCCGCAGCGCCGCCGCCCGCGTGCTGCGCGCCGCCAATCTCGATGCGACCACTCGCGGCGCCCCGACCATCGCCGAGATCGACGCCCGCAATCGCGAGCAGATCATCGCGACGGCGACCGCCGTCACCGCCCCGAACGACATCGAGGCCCCCTTCGTCGCCGAACTGCTGGCCCGCCTGACCCCCGAGCAACTCGCCGCCGCCTACATCCGTCGCGAGCTCGCCGCCCGCCCGGCGCCCGAGGAGGTGTCAGAGCAGTCGATCGGCGCCTTCGCCGAAAAGGGACCGCGCCGCGACAAGCGTTTCGAGGATGAAGGCCCGCGCGAAAAAGCGCCGCCGATGGAGAACGGCCGCTGGTTCACGCTGTCGATCGGCCGCAACCGCCGCGCCGATCCCAAGTGGATTCTGCCGATGATCTGCAAGGCCGGCGACGTCACTAAACGTGATGTCGGCTCGATCAAGATTCTCGACAGCGAGACCCGCTTCGAGATCGCGGCCGACAAGGCCGATGCCTTCGCGGCCGCCATCGCCCGCGTCGGCGGAACGATCGAGAACAATACCACCATTGCGGCTTCCGGCCCGCCGTCGGCGCCGCCGAAGAAGAGCTACAATCGTGACAGCGCCCCGCGCTTCAACAAGCGTGACGACGAGGCACCGCGCTACAAGCCGCGCGAGGATCGGCCGGCCCGCGATGATGGTCCGCGCTACAAGGTCCGCAGCGACAAGGGCGCCAAGCTCGCCACCAAGCCGGCCCGCGAGATCACCCCGCCGGTTCAGCACGATGCGCCGGCAGTACGCGAACCGGTGCTGTTCAACCGCAAGCCCACCGAGAAGCCCAAGGTCAATCCGAAGGACAAGGGCAAGCCGAAATACAAGAACCGCGAGAAGCGCGAGCCGCCCGCCGAGGCCGGCGCAGTGGCGCGCAAGAAGAAGCAGAAGGCCGGCTACGATCCTCTCGGTTGACGAACGTACCTCGGCTGCCGCATCCTCCCCCCGGCTTTGGGGGAGGAAACCATGCCTTACGTCCGTATCGAAATCACCGACGGCGCGACTTACGAACAGAAGCTGCAGATCTACAAAGAAACCACGGAAATGCTGGTCCGGATTCTGAACAAGAAGCCGGAATACACCTTCGTGGTCATCGAAGAGGTCGACAACAAGAACTGGGGCCACATGGGTACGTCCGTGGCCAAGATCCGCGAGGCCGAGGCCAAGGAGCGGGAGAAGGCGGCAGCCGGCTCCAAGAAGGCTGCAGCCAAGAAGGGCGCGGCCAAGGCCGAAAAGAAGAGCCCCGCCAGGAAGGCCTGACGTGCCCGAGATCCTCGTTCACATCGTCGAGGGCCGATCGAAAGAGTCCAAGAAGGCTCTGATGAAGGATATCACCGACGCGGTGGTGAAGAACTTCAGCGTCCCGGCCGAGCGCGTCGTCGTGCAGATCGTCGAGAGTCCGAAGGACAGCAAGTCGAGGGGCGGTGTGCCCTTCGACGAGCTCTAACGCGGCCGACTACTCGGTACAGCCCTCGTCGTAGTAGCTGCTCTCGCCGCAGCAATCGTAGCTTTCGCCGCACGGGTCCTCGTCGTCGGGCGGCTGGTCGTCGTCCTCGTCGACCACGAGGCTCGGCGGCACGTCGGCCACGAAGCCCTTGTTGAAGCACTGCCGCGCGTTGTCGACCCAGAACTCGCGCAGCAGCGGCGATTGGATCTCGGCAAACTGGAACGCCGCCTTGAGGATTTCGCGCTGCTCGCCAGTGAGGTCGTCGGGCGAGCCAAGAATGGTCGACTGCGTCAGGTCGTAGGTGCCCATCTCGCAGGTGCCGTCCAGCGTCACGCAGGTCCCGTTGAGGTTGCACAGGCGCACAGCGCCATGGAACAGCAGCACCTCGGTGCCTTCCGCATCGACGTTGAAATCGAACGCCGTGCCGCGCACCCCGATCGTACCCGTCGGCGTCTTGATGCTGTAGAGGTCCTTGGGCGCGCCACCGGTCGCGAAGCGGAAAGTACCGGACAGCGCATTGATAGCGAACTTGCCGGCGGACTGGTCGTTGCGCAGCAGGTAGTCCTCGATCAGCAAGGACGAGTTCGGCCCGACCACCAGCTCGGTGTTATCGGAGAATTTGATCTGCACCGTGCCCGCGGCGCCGGTGTTCACCTTGTCGCCGATGAAGATATCGGCGCCCACCGTCAGCGTGCGCGATTTGCCCGCCGTGTCGGCCTCGGCCTGTGGATCGACGCCCAGCGCCGTGCCGCTCGCGGCAATCGCCGGCAGCGCCGCCCCCGTCAGAACAACTGCCAGCCCGACGGCTGTCATCTTCCTGATAATGCTCATTTTGCCCCCGTCGGCGGCCATCCCTGCCGCTGCCGTGCGGCTTAGCCGCAAGCGCTATTGCTCAAAACATAGCATAGTGATTAGTCTGATTATGCTTTAGGCACATGCGAGTCAATTGTATGCAGCAAGTCGATCTGCGGGCGGCCGGGCTTTCGCCAAAAGAACTGCCCGTATGGCAATATCTCAACGACCTCTATGCGCGGCATCGTCCCAACCAAACGGGGCAGTTGGCAAGCTATATCCCCGAGTTGTCCGCAGTTGATCCCGATAAGTTCTCGTTGGCCTTCGCCACCACCGACGGCTTTGTCTACGAAGTCGGCGACACTGGCGCACTGTTCACCATTCAGTCCGTCTCCAAGGCGGTGATCTACGCCCTGGCATTGGAAGATCACGGCCGCGAGGAAGTGCTGCGGCACATCGGGGTCGAACCTTCGGGCGAGGCGTTCAACTCCATTACCTTCGACGAGCGCAACAACCGCCCGTTCAACCCGATGGTCAACGCCGGTGCCATCGCCGCCAGCGCCATGATCAGGGGCGCCGACCACGCCGAGCGCTATGAGCGCATCCTCGACATCTTCCAGCGCTTTACCGGTCGGATGCTCGATCTCGACGAAGCGGTCTATCGCTCCGAGACCATCACCGGGAACCGCAACCGCGCCATCGCCTATCTCGAGCTCAACGCCGGGATGATCTTGGGCGACGTCAACGAACACCTCGACCTCTATTTCCGCCAGTGCTCGCTGCTGGTCACGGCGCGCGACCTGGCGATGATCGGCGCTACGCTAGCCAACGGCGGTGTCAATCCGGTGACGCGGCAGCGCGCCATCTCCACCGACAATGTGCGCTCCGTGCTCTCGGTGATGAACACCTGCGGCATGTACGACTACGCCGGCGGCTGGCAGTTCAGCGTCGGCCTGCCGGCCAAGAGCGGGGTAGGGGGAGGCATCGCCGCGGTGCTCCCCGGCCAGCTCGGCATCGGCACGTTCTCGCCCCGCCTCGATGCGGTCGGCAACAGCGCCCGCGGCGTCAAGGTCTGCGAGGACATTTCCGCCAATTTCCGCCTGCATCTGTTCGAGGATCGCGGTGGCGGCCTAGCGCCGCTCCGCCGTGTCTACCGCTCCGATGAGGTGCATTCGAAGCGCGTCCGCCGGCACGAGCAGGCCAAGAAGCTCGATCGCTACGGCCACCTGATCGCCGTCTATGAGCTGCAGGCCGAACTCGGCTTCATCGAAGCCGAGCGGGTCACCCGCCGCATCGTCGAGGACATGGGGAGCGCCTACTACTTCGTGCTCGACGTGACGCGCGTGCTGCGCATCGACGGCGTCGCCGTCACCCTGCTCAACACCGCCCGGCGCACGCTGCAGGAGGCCGGCAAGGGCTTCGCCGTCGTCTCTGTCTCGGGCGAGATCCCACACACCTTCGAGCAGGACATCCATTTCCCCACCGTTGACCAGGCGCTCGAGTACTTCGAGGACCGGCTGCTCGAGCAGGCCGGTGGCACCCCCGCGGACACCGCGGTGCCGTTGACTGAATTCGACCTGCTGGCCACTCTCGACGAAGCCATGTTGGCCGAACTGTCGAAGCGCCTGCGCCTGCAGCGCTTCGAACCGGGCGACAAGCTCATCGCCCAGAACGCGCGCGCCGACGAGCTGTTCTTCCTCACTGAAGGCCACGTCGATATCTCGGTTCGCATCGGCAACGCCCCGAGCCACCGGGTCAGCACGGTTGAGGCCGGCACGGCGTTTGGTGAGCTGGCGCTGTTCGGCCACGCCCCGCGCACCGCCGACGTCATCGCCTCCAGCAGCGGCAGCGCTCTGGTGCTCGACCGCGACGCGCTCGATGATCTCCAGGCCAATGCACCAGCCGCCCATTCCGCGCTGGTGCTGGCGGTTGGCGCCAGCCTCGCCGAGCGGCTGCGCCGCGCCAATGCCGAGATCCGCGCCCTGTCGCGCTGAGCCTCAATTGCCGTCGTTCGGGATGTTGAGCGGGTGCCCGCATGCCTTGCAGTGCACGGCATCCGGATCGTGCTGCTGCAGCCCGCATCGCAGGCAAGAGCTTGCGTCCCGCGGCGCAGAAGTCAACGGAGCGGCCGCCGACTTCGTTCGAGTCGGCGGCTCCAATCTCAGTTGCAGTAGAACTCGCCATTCTCGCCATAGCACTCGGGCGGAAAGCCGTCGTCGGGCGGCGGAGGTGGAGGAGGAGGTGGTGGAGGTGGAGGCGGCGGTGGTGGCGGTGGTGGAGGCGGAGGCGGAGGTGCATCGTCGCCCGTGTCCGGTTCCGGCGCCGGCTTCGGCGTCGAATCGCTCTGCCCATAGACGAGGCTCTGCGGCGTCGTGTTCACGAAGCCCTTGTGGAAGCACTCCTTGGCCTGGTCGATACGGAACTCGCCCAATAGCGGCGCCTGCGATTGCGCGTACTTGAAGTCGCCCTTCAGGTCCTCGCGCGCGGCACCCTTGATTTCGTCGGTGTGGCCGAGGATCTCGGACTTTCCGAGGTCGTACTCGCCCAGCTCGCAGGTATCGTCGAGCGTCACGCAGGTCTTGTCGAGGTTACAGAGCACCACGGCGCCGTGGTACAGTAGCACCCGCGTGTGGGCGTCATCGACGTTGAAATCGAACGCCGTGCCGCGCACGCCGATCGTCCCCGTTGGGGTCTCGATCAGATAGCGGTCCTTCGGCGCCCGGCCGGTGGTGAAGCGGAACGTGCCGGACAGCGCGTTGATGGCGAACTTGCCGGCCGATTCGTCCTCGCGCAGCAGATAGTCCTCGATCAGCAGTGCCGAGTTCGGCCCGACCACCAGTTCGGTTTGGTCAGAGAACTTGATCTGCACCTGGCCATTGGCGCCGGTGACCACCCGGTCGCCGATGAAGATGTCAGCGCCCACGGTGATCGTCCTGCTGTCGGTCTTGGTCTCGACAACCGCCGCCGGCATGACGCCGAGCGCCTTGCCGCTGGCTGCGAACGTGGGGGCGGAAAGTAACAGAAGGCCAAGCGCAGCCACTGCGCAGGCGAGGGGGGCTCGCCTCATCATCTTTTGCATACGCGTCCTCGGCTATGCTTTTGACATGAAGATCGCCCGGCCCCCCGGCGGGTGCGATCAATGACCCTCCTACACAAGATCGCAGATGAACCCTATATGAACCGGCGTCGGGGACGGCCCCGGCGCCTCACCAGATCACCAGCGGGACGGCCCGCGACAAAGGAGAACTCCCATGGCATGGGTCTATCTCATCGCTGCCGGCTTGCTGGAAATCGTCTGGGCCATCGGCCTCAAGTACACCGAAGGGTTCACGAGACTCGGGCCGACCGCCATCACCATCGCGGCGATGGTCGCCAGCGTCGTGCTGCTCGGTATAGCGCTGCGTGAGCTGCCAGTCGGCACCGGCTACGCCATCTGGACCGGCATCGGCACAGTTGGCACTGCAGTGCTCGGCATCATGATCTTCCAGGAGCCGGCCACGGCCTTGCGGCTCGCCAGCATTGGCCTGATTATCGCCGGGATCGTCGGGCTTAAGCTCGTCAGCTGATCCGGGCGCGGCGCGGGAGCTGTGGCTTCCGCGCCAGCCTGTTTGACGAAAATACCGAATAACGCAAAAGTTGATGGAACCTTTTGCGATTTTCCGTAAACGTGATTGCGGGGGCTCCCACGAGGCGCCATTCCGCGCCGAGCGTCAGCGCATCTCGAAATGAAGGTAAAGGGGAGCCATGCTGTTCCGCTCTGCTGAGGTCGTGTCTGTCCTCATGCTCGTTGTTGCTTTGATCGTTGCCAAGCACGTTCCGCTTTTCGCTGGCCTGCCGCTGTCGCAGGTCACAGGGATCGTCTGCTTCATGTTCGCGATCTATCTCAGCCTGCGCATCTACAATGCCGAGCTGAAGAAGATCCGCGCCGAAGAGTAGGCCGGGCCTGGGCCCAGCCACCTAGAGAATGAAGTCGGCTGCGTACATCGGCAGCCGGCCATTCAATTCGATCTGAAAATCCGCCACGCCGTCACCGTCTGTGTCGCCCTCGACCAGCGTTACGGCGGAAAGGTCGGCGCGCTGCTCGTACACCCAGCGCAACTCGCCCGCCTTGCCGGTGAACTCTGCGAAGCCAAGCAGCTGGAACGCCTGGTTGCCGGAGAACTGCTCGTTGGCGTCGATCGCCCCGAGGTTGATTTTATCCGCCGTCGGCTTGAAGTCCCAGATCACGTCGCGCGTCGTCTCGCCCGTGCCGATCTCCTCGACGCTGCGGAAATCGAACCGATCCCGGCCCTGTCCGCCGAGCATGAACTCCGTGCCGAGCCCGCCGATGAGCAGGTCATTGCCGGCCCCGGCGTTGAGGTAGTCGTCACCGTCGCGCCCATCGAGCCGGTTGCTGCCGCCCCAGTCGATCAGCTCGTTGTCGAGCCCGTTGCCCAGCAGCGCGCGGCCGGAATAGTCGATAGCCATCGTGAGGTTCTCGATCTCGAGATAATCCTCGAGATCAATTTCCACGGTGGCGCGGATCGTGTCCCACCCGCCGGTATCGATGATGGTGTCGGAGCGATCGTCGATAAGCTGGTAGATGTCGTCGCCTAGCCCGCCCTCGAGCAGGTCGGCGCCGCCATGCCCGAACAACTGGTCGCTGCCGTCGAGCCCGAGGATGTGATCATCCCCGGCAAATCCCAGGATCGCATCGTTGGCGTTCGTCCCGGTCAGCGTCTCGGGCGCGTCGGTGCCCATGATGTAGGCCATGGAATTTCTCCCTAGAGAATGAAGTCAGCCGCCGTCAGCACATGCTGGCCGCGCAGTTCGAGGCCGAAATCGGCCTCCCCATCTCCATCCGTATCGGCTTCGACGATCGTCACGACCTCACCGTTGGTGAAGGTGAAATAGTCGTAGCGCAACTGGCCCCACTTGCCGGTGAACTCGCCGTTGCCGATGAACGTGAACGCCTGGTTGCCGTTGCGCCAGACGTTCGAATCGACGCCCGCGAGGTTGATCAGCTCGCCGGCTTCGAAGTCGACGATCACGTCGCGGCCCACCGTCGGCTCGCTCTGGTAGCTGGCGAAATCGAACCGGTCCGTGCCGGCGCCTCCGATCAGCACATCGCGGCCAAAGCCGCCGATCAGGATGTCGTCGCCGCCACCGCCTTCGAGCCGGTCATCGCCGTTGCCGCCGGAGAGCACGTTGTCGCCAAAGCCGCCGACGAGCCGGTTGTCGAGGTTGTTGCCGCTCACGTGCCAGTCGCCCGCATCGGCGAGCACCACGTTCTCGATCTCGGGATTGCCGGTGAGGTCCCAGTGCGTCGTCGCGCGGATCGTGTCGATGCCGCCGGTGTCGATGATGGTGTCGGAGCGGTCGGCGAACACGAAGTACTCGTCGTTGCCGAGCCCGCCCTCCATGGTATCCGCGCCCTCCACACTGCGCAGCGAGTCATTGCCGACGTCGCCGATCAGGTGGTCGTCGCCGCCATAGCTTATCAGCACGTCGTTGCCGACCCCGCCACGCACCGTCTGGTCGCCCGCCGCGTCGATCCGCGTCACCGCTTCGCTGGGCTTCAACCCGAACACCACCGCGGTGGTCCCGGAGAGATACAGGCCGCCCGGGCTGGCGTTGCTGTTGCCGAAGGCGAGGTCGGCGAAGCCGTCGCCGTTGAAGTCGCCGAGCCCGGCAACGTTTTCGACCCCCGAATAGGGGTCGGAGCTGTCGATCTCGAACCCGTCGCGGCCGTCGAGGTCGTCGACGTCGAAGCCCGGCGTGTGGAACGTCGCCCGGCCGAACACGACGTGCGCCCTGCTATAGCCGGTCTGCACCAGCACATCGTCGAAGCCGTCGCCGTTCACGTCCCCGGCGCCCGTCACCTCTGCCCCGAGTCCCGACAGCGTCGGTCCGCGGATGACAAAGCCGTCGCTGCCGTCGAGCACCTCGAGGTCGAGTGAGGCATCGAACCCGTCCGCCTTGCCGAACACCACGTAGGCCTCGCCACCATCGATGTGGCCATGCGGCTTGGCGTAGGGATTGCCGACGATGAAGTCGTCGATGCCGTCGCCGTTCACGTCTCCCGCCGCAGCGACTGTGCGATTGACGTTGGGATCGAGCCGGAAGCCGTTGCTGCCGTCGAGCATGTCGACCGTGAGCCCGGCAGGAAATCCGCCGGCGCCGCCGAAGATCACCGCTTCGCCGATGACGACGTCGCCGAACCCGTCGCCGTTGATGTCGCCGATGCCGGCAGGCGGTGCGTGTCCCCATTGGGTCGAGTTGAAGATCGGCGTCGTGGCATCGGTGACGATCGCATCCGCCGCAAAACCATCGGCCTTGCCGAGCAACAGCCGGGCCTCGTAATCGGTGGTGATCAGCACATCGTCGAAGCCGTCGCCATTGGTGTCCCCGGCCGCGGCGATGGTGTAGTTGGCGGTCGATCGCGGCGGCCCGTTGAGCGTGAAGCCGTTCTCGCCGTCGAGCTCCTCGAGCCAGAAATATGGCTCGAACCCATCGGCCTTGCCGAAGACCACGTTGACGTCCTCGTAGCCGTATTCGTCGGCGTCGTTGGTGGTCCCGACCATCAGGTCGGCATACCCGTCGCCGTTGATGTCGCCGGCGGCCTCGACGTGGAAGGGCTTGTCCACAGTATCGATCGCAAAGCCGTTGCTGCCATCGAGTTCGGTGATGTTGAACTCGGCTGGAAACGGCTCGGCCGAACCGAAGACGACGTAGTTGTAGACCGCGCCGCCCATCCGATCGCGGCCCATGACGATGATGTCGTCGAAGCCGTCGCCGTTGATGTCGCCGGCGTTCTCAACGTTGGTCCCCAGCCTGTCGTCGGTCGTCGCGCCGGTGATGTTGAAGCCGTCGGTGCCGTCGAGCGCATCCGGATCGATGGTAGGCGGATAATACGACATGCTGAAAATCCTCCCGAATATCAGCCAAGGCTCCGCCTCGGGCAGCGGTCCGGGAACGGAGGGGCCCGCATGGGAGCCGTGCTCCCAGCGCATGGAACCCGCCATATCGATCCCCGGGACAACGAAACCATCTCGTCGCGCTGCCTAATATTGCGGCAACCGAGACTTGCCTGGGTAATCCGGCCCGTCACTTGGGCAATCGTTCGCCCTGTTGCCGCCCAACCGTGCGTGATAAATCTCGCGCCCATGAACGCCATCACCACGCCCCGCACCGCCCGTTCGGTGTGCCCGCACGATTGTCCTTCGACCTGCGCGCTCGACGTTGAACTGATCGACGGCTCGACCATCGGCCGGGTGCGCGGCGCCAAAGACGATCCGTACACTGCCGGCGTCATCTGCGAGAAAGTGGCGCGCTACGCCGAGCGGATTCATCACCCGAACCGCCTGACCCATCCCCTTCGCCGCGTTGGCAAAAAGGGCTCCGGCGAGTTCCAGCGGATCAGCTGGGATGAAGCGATGGATGAGATCGTCGCGCGCTGGCTCGATATCGAGCGCACCGACGGCCCCGAGGCGATCTGGCCCTACTTCTACGCCGGCACCATGGGCCACGTGCAGCGCGACGGCATCGAGCGCCTGCGCCATGCCCGCGGCTACTCGCTGCAATACGACACCATCTGCACCGGCACCGCCTGGCCCGGCTTCATCGCCGGCACCGGCGTCCTCGCCGGCCCCAACCCCGAGTCCATGGCCGACAGCGATTGCGTCGTCATCTGGGGCACCAACGCGGTGGCCACCCAGGTCAACGTCATGACCCACGCCATCCGCGCCCGCAAGGAACGCGGGGCGAAGATCGTCGCCATCGACATCTACAGCAACGGCACCATGGAGCAGGCCGACATGGCGCTGGTGGTGCGCCCCGGCACCGACGGCGCGCTGGCCGTCGCCGTGATGCACGTCCTGCTGCGCGACGGCCTCGCCGACCGCGCCTACATGGCCAAATACACCGACTTCTCGCCTGAGTTCGAAGCCCACCTTTCGACCCGCACGCCCGAATGGGCGGCCGCGATCACCGGCCTCACCGTCGAGGAGATCGAAGCCTTCGCCCGGCTCGTCGGCACCACGCCCAAAACCTACTTCCGTCTCGGCTACGGCTTCACCCGCCAGCGCAACGGCTCCACCTCGATGCATGCGGCGCTCTCGGTCGCAGCGATGACCGGCTCCTGGCAGCACCACGGCGGCGGTGCCTTCCACTCGAATTCCGGCTCGTGGAAGCTCGACAAGTCGATGATCATCGGCGCCGACATGGGGCCCGGCGGGCGCGAGCTCGACATGTCCGAAATCGGCAAGGTGCTGACCGGCGACAAGAAAGCGCTGAACGGCGGCGGCCCGGTCAAGGCGCTGTTCATCCAGAACACCAACCCGATGAACGTCAGCCCGGAGCAGGGCCTCACCCGCGCCGGTTTCGAGCGCGAGGACCTGTTCACCGTCGTGCATGAGCAGTTCATGACCGATACCGCGAAGATGGCCGATATCGTCCTGCCCGCCACCATGTTCCTCGAGCACAACGACTACTACCGCCGCGGTGGCCACACCCGGCTGCTGTTCGGCCCCAAGCTCGTCGATGCGCCCGGCGAGTGCCGCTCCAACTTCGAGGTCGTCAACGAGCTGCTCCGCCGCCTCGGCACCGACCACGCCTCGATGCACCTGAGCGACCGGGACATGGTCGCCGAGACCTTCCGCCGGTCAGGCTTCGGCGAGCTCGAGGAGATCGAAAAAACCGGCTTCATCGACGGCGCCTGGCCGGACGAGAAAGCCCGTTTCGCCGACGGTTTCGCCTGGCCCGACAAGCGCTATCGCTTCGAGCCGGACTGGGACGCTGTGGCCAAGCTCAAGGGCTACAACTGGGTCTGCGACCCCTCGGAGATGCCACGCTTCGCCGACCACTGGGACGTCACCGAGCGGGTCGACGCCGAAACCCCGTTCCGCCTCGCCACCAGCCCCTCGCGCAGCTTCCTCAACTCCAGCTTCGCTGAAACCGCAGGCAGCCAGAAGCGCCAGCCCGAGCCTACCGTCTTCATCCATTCCGCCGACGCAGCTGAACTCGGAATCGCCGATGGCGACCCCGTCACCCTCGGCAACCGCCGCGGCGAAGTCGCGCTGAGGGCGGTGTTCTTCGTCGGCATGCAACGCGGCGTACTTATCGCCGAAGGCATCCATCCCAACTCCGCGCACCGGAACGGCCAGGGCATCAACACCCTGATCGGGTCAGATCCGGTCCGCCCCTTCGGCGGCGCCGCGTTCCACGATACATCGGTGTGGGTTCGGAAGGGGTAGGGGATTAAGCCCCGTAAGCCTGCCAGAAGAACCACCCGGTCAGCCCGATCCCGTAGACAATCACCAGCCCGCGGATCAGCCCTGTCGGTATCCGCTTTGCCAGCCGCGCCGCGACATAGCCGCCGATCGTCACCCCGACCAGCGCGATCGAGCCGTGGTACCAGTCGATGGACCCGGACAGTGCGAACCGCACCACGCTGACCAGCGCCACCAGCGTCGAAATCCACAGCTTCAGCCCGTTCATCGCATGGATGTCGGTGAACCCCGCCAGCGCCAGGAACGCCAGTAGCAAGACGCCGAGTCCGGCGTTGAAGAACCCGCCATAGACGCAGATGCCGGCCAGCAGCGCGAACAGCAGCGCCGCACCGACATGCCGGCCGCGGCCACTGTCGCCCGCTCGGGCCCGGATGAAGCTATTGATCCGGCCGCCGAAGGCGAACAGTACCACCGCAAATAGCAGCAGCCACGGCACCACCAGGACGAACGTGGCGTTCGACACCTGCAACAGCAGTTCCGCGCCGACATAGCCGAAGACGATCGAGACGATCGAATAGGGGATCAGCCGGTCGCGATGCTTGACGATATCGTGCCACAACCCGAAAGCGCCGCTGGCATAGCCCGGCAGGCTCGCATAGGTGTTCGACGCATTGGCGATCACCGGCGGCACGCCGGCGAACAGGAGCGCTGGGAACAGCACGAACGAGCCGCCACCCGCCAGCGTATTGATGGTGCCGGCGATGAGCCCGGCGACGAACAGCATGATCTCGGTCATGCCGTTCTCCCTAGCCTGTCAGGTGCCCGCACTCCAACGCAATCGCGTGATCTTCGCCATCAGCCGAGCGAATGGGGGCAAGTTGACAAAGCTGGCCCGATCCACCACATAGCGGCCGTGCTGCTGGCGCCTGCCGCTCGCCGGGGAAACCCGATGGTCAAGTCCAGCCGCGGATCATCCGTGACGCATTCATGATCGCTCCCTTCTCGAGGCGGTTCATGGCAAGGCGAGCCCCATGAAGAAATCCGCCTCTGCTTGAAGAGGACCGACATGACTTTCTCTCTCGATACTCCCAGTGCCGCGACCTTGAAGGCCGAGGCCAAGGCTCTGCGCGCCGAACGAGCCTTGGCGGGCAATCCGCTGGGGCAGGGCGCCGCGCTGGAAGAAATCGCCCACCGCCACGGCTACCGCGACTGGAACACCGCCTCAGCGGCGATGCCGGAACGCGCGGTCAGCCCGGTGCAGGTTGGCCAGCGCGTCAAGGGCACCTACCTCAGCCAGCCGTTCATCGGCATGGTGATCGGGGTGCAACTGCTCGCCGACATGAACCACTACGAGGTGACCGTGAAGTTCGATCGCCCGGTCAACGTCTCGAAATCCGAGCTAATGGGACCGATCTATCGCCAGCGCGTGCGGGCGACGGTCGACCTGCGCGGCATCTCGGCGTCGCGCACCAGCGACGGTGAACCGCATATGCGCATCCAGCGCGCATAGCAGAACCGTTTTCCAACGGCGGGGCATGCTCCGCCGTTGTCTTTCCCTCCCGCGGGTTGTCTTCCATCGCCATCTGCCGATATATGGAGGCCCGTCCCGGTGGCGTTCCGTCACCCTCCTGCAGCAGACACGGACTCTACCCATGACCACCCAGACCCTGCCGATCGACCTCTATTATGCCGCCACTCCGAATGGCCGGAAGATCACCATCATCCTCGAGGAACTCGGGCTGCCCTACGGGATCTATCCGATCAACATCGGCCGCGGCGACCAGTTCAAGCCGGATTTCCTCGCGATCTCGCCCAACAACAAGATCCCGGCGATCGTCGATCCAGAGGGCCCGGAGGGCAAGCCGGTCTCCATCTTCGAGTCGGGCGCGATCCTGAAATACCTCGCCGAGAAGTTCGGCAAGTTCTACGGCACCAGTTGGTCCGAGCGGATCAAGATCGACGAGTGGCTGTTCTGGCAGGTCGGCGGCTTCGGCCCGATGCTGGGCCAGAACAATCACTTCTCCCGCTACGCCCCCGAGAAGATCCCCTACGCCATCAAGCGCTACCAGGACGAAAGCCACCGCCTCTATCGCGTGCTCGACACCCAGCTCAAGAAGCAGGCCGCCGAGGGCAAGGATTACGTGGCCGGTGACTACTCGATCGCCGACATGGCCATCTTCGACTGGTCGCGTGGTTCCGAGAACCACGGCATCGACCTCGCCGAGTTCCCGGCCTTTGCGGCCTGGCGCCAACGCGTCACCGATCGCCCCGCCGTGCAGCGGGCGCTCGGCATCACGCTCGAGCAGAGCCAGAACATCAGCGCCGCCACAGACAAGGAAGCGCAGAAGATCCTGTTCAACCAGCGTTAATGCATCATTCAGTTTCGGGTGCTGACTCGGTCAGCACCCGTGACCAATCCTGCTCCTGGCACAGCACATAAAGTACACAGCCTTTGAGCCGGATTAGGTCGGTATTCAGCACCTCTACCGACCCCGAGTACATGTTCCCATCCTCGGGATTATAGATCTCGCCCTCGTAGAACATCGGATTCCCGGTCTGCCGCAGAGTCAGAATCTGCATCCCCTGGATCGGGCGGCCACGGAGCGCCGGGTCCTTGTTGTTGGCGTCGGTAAACGAAGCCGGATCAATGGCTTCGAGCTCTACGCCATACTTCTCCTTGATCGTCTCCGGTATTACGATCTTGCTGATATAGCCGCAGAATCCGGGCTCGCACGGGGCGATGGTCAGCTCCGTCTGCGCTGTGGTGAGCCACACTCCCTCGACCAGCGAGGGGAGCGTCTCCTGCGCCGCAACCGGCCCCAGCCCCGCCAGCGCCAAAACAGCCGCGGCGCCTGCAAATCTGCCAGTACAAGCCATGGTTGCTCTCCGTCGCCGCGCCGTCGAATCGAGATCTCGAGCTTCAATCGAGTAGCATCGGCATCGTTGCCGCGAGGTTCGTCAAATCAATGGCAAAGTTCCGCAAATAATGTCGCGGGCCGCCGAGGGCGACAGTCGGCATCATTTGTGCACGGCCGGTCATTACTGCCCATGTGCGCACCCCGAAAAACCGCTTGCCCGGCAAGGCTCCAGCCGCTATCCCCACCGGCGACGGAGAGGTGGCCGAGTGGTCGAAGGCACGCCCCTGCTAAGGGCGGATATTGGCCCCTCCGAAGGACACAAAAACCCCGAGAAGCCTGGAATTGCTGTAGTTTTGTGTCCTGCCAGAAGTGGACAGAACAGGACAAAACGATCCGGCAATGCCGGATTGTTGCTATCCACTCCGGCACTGTAGTGCGCAAAAAGGAGGGACCCGCGAGGGGCTCCTAAGGCGCTCTCTAGTGACCTCTCCAACGGGGTCGTTGAGGTTGTTCAGCAGGGGGACAAAGGACACGCCGGCGAGGCCGCGCTGGCGGCGGGTACTTAGGTTCGTGCTTCCGGGTGTGCGCGTGGCGCTTCTCCCTGGATGGGCAGAGCGGATGTTCAGAGATTGCCGGAGGGACGCGCCGGACGCGCCGCTTACAACTTCAACGCGCTCAGCGTGCGCTGTGCCGCCGTGGAAGCCGCGCGCAGGTAGTCGCAACTGCCGATAATGGCAGTTATCGGGAAGCGCCCGACCTCGACCAGATGCTTGTGCCTTCCGTCGCGGTGATCCACACCTTTTGTGGTGGTTAAGAATCGCGACCAACATTCAGTGCCAAGTTCGTACCTGTCCGCGTGGTGCGACCCAAAAACGCCGGCGGGGCAAACGCCCTACGTCTGGCTGTATCCGCGCACCGGTGGATTGGGCAAGCGAAAGGCGCCTAGCAACATTTTCACCGAGGCCGATCTGTACACGATCGCTGGCCAGGATGGCGAGCGCGACCTGCGGATCGAGCATGCTCTTTCCGGGATCGAGCAGCGCTTTGCCGGAATTCGACGAAACGTTCTCCTGAAGGACGGGCAGCTCACGGTTCAAGAGCAGGTAGACCTGTCGGCCTTTGTTTCAGCCCTGCACGTCCGAACAATCCGTTTTCGCGAGCATCACCGAAAGCATTGGCAGCGCGTCGTCGAAAAGGGCGATCGCCTCGAGCAATCAATGGCGCGAAAAACGCCGGATGAAAGGCGACGAATTGCCCGGATGCAACTCCCGCCGTCGGGACCGACGATGTCGCACGAGCAGGCAAAAGCCATTGCCGATCGCCCCCTACAGAACCTCATGGGGCCCATGATGCTCTCCGAAATGAGGTATCTGCCTTTCATGCAGTTCCAGGTTCTCACGGCTCCGCCTGGGCATCTACTCATCACTTCAGACAACCCAGTCACGTGGCACTCGCCTAGCGACGGCAAGAAGCCGGCGTTCTACCGAGGCCCGGCGCTAGGCGATTTGGATATCGAGATCACACTCCCCCTGACGCCCGACCGACTGCTTCTCATCACGCACGCCGAGGAGGGGACGCTCGATCAGCGGCCAGTGATCTACAGGGGGATGCCTGAGCGCGCTGTCTGGCACGCGAACCACGGACGTTCGCTGGCAGCCGACGCGACAATTGTAGCCAACACCGACGAAGCGAGATTTGATTGGTTCACTTAGGTTTCTCTAGGTTCCGAGACTGCATGTTTAACGAGGACGGTGGCGACATTCTCGACGAGCCGCACGACGCGTCGCGGTTCGAGCATCACGGCCGCTAGGAAGCAGAATGTAGCGTGATCCACTGTTGGACCGGGGCGGCCCTTCGTGCCCCCTGTGCCGACAGAAAGGACAAACGCAAACGGGAGGAGAACACGCTCGCGGTGCGAGCGTGAACAAACGGGCAAATCCGGCGCTGAGTCCGGCAGAGTCCGGCGAAACGCCGGACTAAGGACACAAAATCGGGCCGAGGTGGCCACTTTGTCCTGGGCAAGAGGACACAAAAAAGTCCTTGCAGCACGGGCGTTTCACCCCTATCAGGACCGGCGACGGAGAGGTGGCCGAGTGGTCGAAGGCACGCCCCTGCTAAGGGCGCAGACCTCTAAAGGGTCTCGTGGGTTCGAATCCCATCCTCTCCGCCACTGCCACCGCATAGAGTGTTGTATTTGCACGACGATCCGTACCCAGGTCGTCACCAACCCTAAAGATAGCCCTAAACCTGGCGTCGTTTCACTGGGATTTGTCAGGATTTCGCGGTCGCGACTTGGAGTGGGAGGTGCCCTGAGGTACGCTGACCGGATCGCAGGCCGAGTTTATCAGCAGGCGAGCGACGTCTAGAATCGCGGGATTCGTCAGTCTTCCCACACTGCGTAGAGTTCGCCTCCGAGAAGTTCGACGGCGCGGGCGGATGTGGTGGAGGGGACGCACTGTTGCTCGGGCGGCTTGAACGCTCCTTTCGACCCCGATGCACGCGCTAGGGCACGTAACTCGACTCGCTGTTCTCTCGCACGGACGCGAATGTCCCTGATAAGAGGAGGCGCCAAATCATCGGCCGTCGAACCTTTCGGGCCTTGAGGTCGGAGTACGCGCAGCTGCCAGCGCAATTGCTGCACCGCGCCGATGGTCCTCCCGAGTGATGCTGCTAGGTCTCGGTCCGTTTCCGTTGGGGCGGAGGACTGTACGCGTTTCACGTCGGTGATGCGCCATTGGGGACGCCTGACCTCGTGCAGTCCTTTGCACCGGCGTACTCGGATGGCGACCGCCGTACGGCCAGGAAGTTTGGCCGTGAGGTCTTTGGCCGGCACATCCGAATTCTCGACGAGGATCCGTATTTCGTCCTCCGACCAGACTGGTTTGCGCTTGCCGCGCGCATTGATACCGACCATCGACCGACGGGTGAGAATTGCGCTCTCGCTTCTACCTGGGAGCAGTTCAGCCATCTGGATTACCGTCAGGTCTCCGCGCCGAACGATTTCTAGTTCCCGTGGTTCCCACTTTGGAGCGTCCCTGGCAGGAGACTTGGCGGCCGAACCCATTTCGCTCGCGGATATCCCCCCAAGACGTGCACCGCTCGAAGAAGCGTCTTGTGGTCCCATTTCCGACCCCTCCAACCATTCCTCTGGAAGTACTTCCGTGAGTTCGTCTCGGCGTCGAGTTCGGCGCGCGACCAGTTCCGCTGCCTTGCTCTCTCCAGTATCTGATCGAGGAGAGTGTTGCCGGTGGGCTTAAGAACACGAGGCGCGCGGAAATACGCATCGGCTCGGGCACGACTGCAGACAGCTGTCCACGTTCTTCCTGGTAGCGCCGACAGAAGCTCTTGCTTGGTGGCTCGGGGATACAGCCGATGAAGCTTGAACAGTTCGTTCGGATCCCATTGCCGGGCCCCGGGCTTCGTTATGCCCATCCGTCCGGCCTTACTGTGGTGGCTGGACGGGTCCGCCGGGTATTGAGGACCATCACGGCGTCGTAGTCAGGGTAGCCGTGCTTGAGGTTTCCGGCCTCGGGCGGATCCCAAAGGCGATGGCCGTTGGGAGTGAAGCCGCGGAGCATCATCATCCGCCGGCCATTTTCGGCGGCAATGGCTCCGCGAGCGAAGTGGCTGAGACTCATACTGCACCTCCCAAGTCTGCAAGGTCTGCCTGCGGACGCTATTGCGAAACCGGCCTGGATCGCCTTTCCTCTGGTTTCTATCGTTTCGCAGGCAAACGATGCCCACACCCACGAACTACGACCTGGCAAAGGTCATTCTCGATCTGCTGACCATCGCCAAGTTGGCGATGCCAGGGCACCTGTATAACCAAGATGTGCGGGTGCATGCAGGCCAGCAGATGCTCGCAGCGCTTCGCCCTAGCCGTCAGCGGCCGCCGTCCGTACCGTGGGTTGACGAACCGCCGGTGCCTTTTCTCGGTGAGGCTGATGCGAGCGATCCGGCAGCGCGTGAGATCATAGCAGCGCTTGATGCGATGCCGACTGGGGATTGGGACGTCGCCGCGGCGCTCGATGCATTCCTGGCGGAGCCTGACGCACCGGCGACCCGCCTCGATGCCATCGCGCTCATTCTGCGGGACTGGCTTGTCGGTCACGGATATCTCGAGCCGCTGGCGGCTCCTGAGGATGCCCATTAGGTCGCGAAACATCGCAAAACACGGACCACTTAGCAAACTGATGTGCAATGGAAGCCGCGTCGTGACAGGCTGGCTTCAAACGGAGGTTGTCCATGGATCGTGAGTGGTGGGTCGGCAGAGTGCTGCCGGGTTTCGTCGGAGCCCTGATTTTCTTCATCTTGCTGCTGATCTGGAACAGCATCACCGGGGGCACAATTGTGAACGCCTTCGGTGGGGCTCGATCGTCCGAGATAGCGGCCATCGAACTGCTCACCGGTCCCGCCGGTCCGAAGGGTGATGTTGGGCCGCCCGGTGCAAAGGGGGACACCGGCGCGGTAGGACCTTCTGGTCCCGTGGGCGAGGCTGGACCGGTAGGACCGGCAGGGAGCACAGGGCCGGTGGGGCCTGCCGGCCCCAAAGGTGATTCCGGACCGATTGGCCCCAAGGGTCCTGCTGGGCCGACGGGACCCGCGGGCCCGAAAGGAGACACAGGCCCAGTTGGACCCAAGGGGGATGTTGGTCCAGTTGGGCCCGCGGGACCGAAAGGCGATCCCGGAGTCGCCGGCCCCAAGGGTGATACGGGCCCCGCTGGGGCCAAAGGAGACCCTGGGCCCATGGGACCGCCGGGTCCCATGGGGGAAATCGTTCCCGCGACGCCGACGCCGTAGCTTCATTGGCGGGCAGCGTCTCTTTCGATTGCGTCGAGGTCAGCTAGAGACAGACCTGCCTTTTCCATCCCTTGGTGAGGCCAGGCTCCTGCAGCGGCCGCTGCCACCCGGTGGTTTCGGTCGGTCCGAAGGAGGACCCGCCCGAGCCTGTTGGAGAGCCGTCCCTGTCCTGACAACTGGGTTAGGCTCCGGCATTGGCGCAAGTCATGCGGCCAGGGGCCTCGTCAGTCGAACAAAGTTGCGGCAGAAGTATCAGCTCGGGCGAAGCTGGAGAGGAGTTGAAAAATGTCGCTAGGACACGATTCCGTGGAAGGTTCCTGTCACTGCGGGGCGGTGAAGATCCGCGTCGCCTCGATGCCCACTGAACTTAACGACTGCCAGTGTGAACACTGCCAGAAGCGGGGCGCTCTTTGGGCGTACTACTCGCCCGATCAGGTCAATATCAGCGGACCGACCTCGGTCTACGTTTGGAACAAGCGCCTTCTCGAATTTCATTTCTGCCCAACCTGCGGGATGACCACGCATTGGTGGCCCGTCGATGCAAAAAGTCTGCCATGGATGGGACTTAACGCCCGCGTTCTCGGCCGGGATGTCTTCCAGCAAATTCAGGTCACCAAGGGCGCAAACGACTAGGGGCGTCCGGCGCCACAGGTTCGTTTTGCAAGCGCCCCATCATCATTTCTGTGGGGCGGCTCCCGCTCAGCTTGACGACAGATTTGTCTGCTGCTCACGCTGGCGCCCAATGATGGGCCATGGCAACTACCGGCGAGCCTTTGCTGAAGTTCCTCACATAGCTCCCCCCATACCCAACCCTCGAAAGTGGAGCAGGCTTGCGGTCGCCCTCTGCCCGCCTCAGATTGGGAGATGCGTATTCTCTTGATTGCGGGTTTACTGCTCGGTGCAGCCGCCGCCGTGTGGATCGTCCAGCCAATTTGGATGCCCCGCGCGGACACAGCATTGCTTCGCCACATCCGCGAGGTGACTGCCAGGGATGACGATTTTTTTCATCAGATCGATCTGCACCTTGTCTACGGCACACACCCGCTGCCGGTCGGCGATTTAGTCGAAGATTTGCGTTTATCCGGCTTCAACACGGATTGGGTCACTAATCCGGACCCGCAAGTCAGATACCTCAAAAGACAGTGCGGTCCATATTACGTCCAGAAGGACGATGATCAGAGTTCCATCGTTGTGCGCCGGAGACTTTCCAACCTGGAGGCCGGTAGGGACTTCATGGTGTCTGTCCAAGTTGACGGCCACTGCGTCGTTACCAAAGCCCAGGCAGCGTGGCTGCGTCCCAACACGTTCTAGGTCCCACGCCCTAGGCCGATCAGGACGCATGCAAGGACTACGGGCCTCCCGCAGATATGGCGTGACACGGCAAGCAATGTGGCGGCAAAGGCAGGACGGTAGGACATGAAGACAATACCCGGTGGCGGAGTGGGCGCTGTCATCGTACCTGGCGGGTGACCGCGGACTGAATGATTCCCAAGCGTGCGCAACCGAGGGCCTGATCACCAGGACCTCTTCGCCTTCCTGACCACCGATCCGAACGACGTGGTGGCAGAGGCCAACCCCGACGTCATGCCGGTAATCGTCGCCCAGGCGTGCAAGCCGAACCCCAATCGTCGACGTCATCGGCCATCCCCCACCGCCTCAATGGGACGAAGCTCGCACGCAACGGCACTCGAAGCGGGCAGTTACCTCGCGATCCTGACGAAGGCTGCGCCGCGAGCGTCGAGATAAACGCACCGCGCGGTGTCTCTACGAGCTTGATCATCACGGCCTCGCAGCTTGGGCACCCGCGCCATCGGCTCAGGCCGAGGCAGGCAACGTCAAGCTGGTACGTGGGCCATGGAACGATACCTTTCGATGAAGTGTGCTCGTTCCCTAACGCGACATTCGATGACCAGGTCGACGCCTTCGCCGACGCGCTGAATGAGCTGGCGCTGGGCTCGACCTTCACGCTGCAGAACCTCTAGGCTACTCAGTTCGGGTTAGAGATGAGATGAGCGACCTAAGCGCCTGATTTTGAGCAGTGTGCCGTTCCCGGATCAGGAACTCTCCGAGCTCATAGGTTGTGCCCGCGCCGCCGGATGCAGCGTTGGGCACATGCCGCACCGACACGATGTCACCGTCGGTGGACAGAAGTAGCCACCGATCGCCGCTCTCGCTCGTGTAGAAGACGCGTTCGCCGTTTTGCATGTCGTACCTCGTGGGCGTGGCTTAGAGCAAGGTAGGCGGTTGGCCGCGGGAAACATACTCACTTTCACACCTCGAGACGGCCGGGCGCCGCGGAACCAACCTCTGCCGGCTCCATTTCTGTTGGATGGCGCAGGATGATCTCTTTCCCGAGTTGCAGGCAACGCCGAGCGGATTGAATTATGATCCTGAACTGATCGGATCTGCCGAAGCCGCGGACCTGGTGCAACTGATCGCGCCGCTGCCATTCAGGGAGTTCGAGTTCCACGGCTTTACGGGCAAGCGCAGGGTGGTGTCGTTTGGATGGAAATATGACTTTTCCACCCAACGCCTAGAGAAGATCGGCCACATTCCCGACTTTCTCCTTCCCTTGCGGGACAAGGCTGCGCGCTTCGCGAGCCTTCCTCCGGAGACGCTGGAGCAGGTGCTCGTCACTGAGTATCAGCCGGGCGCTGCAATCGGTTGGCACAAGGACAAGGCGGTGTTCGATGAGGTGGTCGGGGTCTCGCTCGGGGCCACCTGCACCATGCGCTTCCGCCGCCCGCGCGATGGGCATTGGGAGAGAAGAAACGTGACGCTGGAGCCCGGGTCGGCGTACCTCATTTCGGGCCAGGCACGCACGGACTGGGAGCACTCCATCCCGCCTGTCGCCAACCTGCGCTATTCGGTGACCTTCAGGTCAATGAAGCGGTAGCACGCGAGCGTGGCGCACTATTTGCTGCCGTACATCTGTTGCTGCTGCCGCATGGCAGCCAACAGCAGTTCGAGCTTGGTGACGGGTAGTTGCGGGACGGGCTTCGCGTCGCTCTTGGTAAGTCAGATTTCCGATCAGCGACGACCGTCGGCGCCGGGAACCTGTCTTCTGGGTATGCCCAATTTCGATAAGACATCGACGTTCCCAGGAACGAGAGAACAAGACTGGCACTCATGGACGTAAGCGGGACGCTCGCTGCAGCTCCTCCGTGCTCACCGCGTCGTGCCAGCGCCATTTGGGTTCGAGTTGCTCCCATAGCTTGTCGCTGATCGGCCCCAGACTGTTTTCGGCAATGGCCCGCAACGTTGGAATGTGCAGAATTCGGCCGTTCACGATCGCTCCTGCAATGCCGGCGTCGAATGTCCACTGGTCCACCACCCGAGCCTCCGGGCGAAGGGCCTAGCTCTTCTTCTGCCCGGCCTTTTTGTCCTGGCCGAGAACGGAAGCCGCCAGCTTCTTCGCTTCCTTGGCGGCTGCCTTCGCTCCGCCGAGGATATTGCCGGCCAGGCTCGACAGCGGCGAGCTCGATTCTTTGTTTGCCCCAGTAGCCTTGGGTGCAGCTTTGGGAGCAGCGGACTTGGCTGCCGGCTTCGCCGCGGGTTTAGGGGCGGCCTTGGCGGCCGGCGCCGTCTTAGCTGCGGGCTTTGCTGGTGGTTTCGCGGCAGCTTTGACTGGCGCTTTGGACGCTGGCTTTGCAGCGGCCGGTTTGGCAGCTGCCTTTGCTGCGGGCTTTGCGGTCGACTTCGAAGGTGCCTTGGCCATTTCGGTGGTCCCTCAGATGCGATTTGCAGAGCAACTACCGATTCTGGGACGACCGCAAGACGGGCAAAGACTTTCTACCCGGAGATACTTTGATGCAATTCATTGATGCTGTCGCCGTCACGGGAATGCGCCGGCTTGCAGATGGCTACCTTGTTGCCGAAGCTCACTGCGTCCGCACCCGTATTACTGGGCAAGCTAGAACCGGGGGGCTCGCCGCACTTCACCATCCCCAGCCGGGGAGTCTCAGTTCTTCCGTTTCAAAGTCCGTGCGGTTGGTGCGGGCGCGGTCGGAGCAGAACAGCATCATTGGCGTTCCCTGGGCTGGTTCCGACATCGCCGGGTGACCGTAACTTGCCCGCAGTGTCGGCATCGGCTCCCAACCGTGCGCTGCATAGAGCGAGGTAGTGGCTGGATCCGTAAACAGGATCGCAGCATCTGCCTTGCCGTCGTTCCTGATCATCTGTGTGCCGGCCCGCACAATGTCTGTGCCGTGCCCGCGCCGCCGAAAGGCAGGATAGGTCAGCACGTCGCCGAGGCAATAGAGGCGATACCGCTGGTCTACCTGCTCGACATCGACCCAGATCAGGCGTCCGTGGCTGAAGAGCGCGTGGCGTTCGTGAACAACCAGGTGGACAGGGTGACGTTCGGCAGGGACCAGGGGGCCATCGAGGTTGTACTGATATTCATCGTGCCAATGGAGCCGAATGAACGATCTGACTTGATGTTCATGAGCCTCGGGGAGCGTATCGGTGGTGAAGATCGAGAGCTGAGCCATCCTCAGCTTGAATCATATCCTCCGCAAAAATGGCAAGAGGCTCCAGTCCTTCAAGTTCACCGACGACCCGAAGTCGCGGGCTGCGAAAAGTTAAAGGCGGCCTCCCAGGCATCCTTCATCCCTAGCCATTCTGGCTCGGGGATAGCGCGGCGGAAATACTCATACGCGGCGCCGTGAGCGCTCGGGATGCGGAGCATTCGGCCGGCGATCTCGGGCCTCGATTGGCTGCCTAGGTGGCGCTTCATCTTCTCCCGGTCACTTCATGTCCGGCACGAGGCCGTAACGAGCCAGCTCGACCGGGTCGCCGTATTCCCCGTGCTGGGGATCTGCGGTGCGGCTCCAGGCGAGCACCCCGGTATGATGCGGCGCAAGCTCCATCGCCGCCAGTATGGCTCCCTCCTCGCTCTGCATTTCCCGCGGCTCGAAGGCGGGCTGAAGGTTGCCGTCCTCGTCCATATCGAAGGCAACTAGCACTACCAACTTGCCCCCCTGGGTCATCGTCTCCTCCCGGGAACCGGTAACCATTTATCGTTCTTTATAGCGCCGGCTGACCAGGAGGAATACCATCCAAATCCCGTGGGAGGAGGGGTTGTCGCGAGCGCGCCTTGGCCTGGCGAACGGATGAGCGAACCGCGACCACCCTCTACCGTCGATGGAGGAGATCGTCCTTGGAAAACCAGCAGTTCGTTCCCGAACGCCGCTTTTCGTCTGTGCAGAACCGACGACGCGCCGACGCGGCCGTCGCGCCATTCGCGAAGGCCTTAAAGGGGTGCCAAAGCCGCCTATCTCGGCGTTCGTGCCACCTCAGGCCGCAGCACACCAGAGGAAAGGGCTTTGGCCCGCCTGGAGGCCGGCGCACTTTTGGCGGAAGCTCTGCACCGTCATGCCGAGTTTCGAGTCGCCACTAAGGGTGAGCCGCCGCACAGCCGCTTTGATGACGTCGACGCGGCTTTTGAGCACCTGATCGAGCAACTGAGGATCCTCTCGTCAGCCCCCTAGGAACTCCGTTTCTGACGCTGTCTCTGCGGACGTTCCGTGCTGACGGAAACTGGCTCCGTGGCGCGGGCCAACAGCTCGGGAAGCGTCACCCTCGCCCCACTCGGATCGACGACGGAAATTGATGAGGCGCCGGCTGATTGCAGGCCCCTGTAATCGACTAAGGCTTGAGCGGCCGTCAGGACTTCCCGCTGCGCTCGACCTGTCGTCATCACGTAATGAAGAACATAGTCCACCACTCTATCCACCACCTTGGTGCACATTAACCTGTTTGTGCCGCTGGGGTTCCGCCTTTGGAGGGCGACCTGTGGGCACGGAACTCAACGCGCCTCGGTGCGTTTTTTGAGGGCCAAGCTGCGCAAGGCATGGTGTCATACTCAAAAGTCATACCCACGGTCGCGCCCGCCCCGGCGCGACCGTTCCTCTTTCCGACCGTGTGAATCGCTGCTCGCAGATCGGGAGGCCGGGCGACGACGCGTTACTTTTTTGACCTCCATGACAGCACCGACGGCGCGTTCAACGATCTGGAGGGTCAGGAGCTTGCGAATGACGAGCAAGCGCGGGTTCAGGCTGCGCGTACCCTTGCAGAGATAGCTCGAGATTGTCTCCCCAGTGACAGCTCGCCCAGGGACCTAAAGGTGCTCGTGCGCACCGATGCTGATGGAGCGCTGTGGGAAACCCGCCTGCATTGGGAGACGCAGCACCTACAGGGCCAGGCCGGAAAACTAGACTGACGCGCCAACGCGCCGACTTGCGTCCCCAGCTACCACTCAGCCCTTCTTGCGGTTCGCGGCGGCATCGGCATCCGTCCGGCTGGGGCCGGCCTTCCTGATGATCTCGCGCGCCTCATCGAGCGTGAGGCCGCGCTTGTCGGCGAAGTAGCTCACTTCGTACTGCTGCTCAGCCGCAACGCGTGACCGGTCCTGTTGCCTCTGGTTGGTTTTGTCGTCTGCCATCTTGTCTCTCCACCGGAACGGATGATGGAAGCGGCAACGTCGAGGCCGAGTTTTGGTTTCGGCCTCCTGTCAGCGGAGCAGGACCGCCGGCGGGCGGTCCCGCTCCATTCTTGATGTCCCGAGGTTGCGGCGGATGGGAGCATCAATCCTTTGCTGATCCGGCGAGCGAACCTGACACGCAGCGTTTGCCCGCCGGACCGTCGGGCCTCCGGACCAAGGGGCGGCCGGCGGCACTTGGGAAGGAAGTCTAGCTCAACGCGTTGCGTTCCGGATGGAGACTTCAGTCGCCAGTAGCCGCGCCGGAACCGGCGCCTGGACAGTTGAAAGGCGATGGCGAGTCCACCAAGGGCTATGCCCCTCGCCAGCAGGATGGGGCCGCGAAGGACTCGGCGCCTGGCCAGCATAGGTCGAACACAGACGAGGCGGTTAATCTGTCTTTAACCATCGAGCGCCAAGCTTTGGGCAGACTTTCTCGGGTCGGGAATTGGGGGCTCAGAAAGGAACGCGATGCGTGAGCCTGATCTGAGTGCGGCCGAATCTTTGGTTGGGCTCGCTGTAGCAGATGTCGAGCAGGCCTTAATCCTTGCTACTCTTCGGCAAACAAACGGTAACCGAACGCACGCCGCCCATATTCTTGGGATCTCGATCCGAACTATCCGAAACAAGCTCAGCGCCTACGCGAAAGCCAAGGCCGTAGAACCTTGACAACGCGGCACTGCAGACCGCTAGGCTCGCGGGTCTCCCGGTCTCCCTATCGCATCGGTCAATCCGGCCCCTCCGTTTCGGCGGCATGGCCCGGCTGGGGCCAGCCTAGGAGGCGGAACTGCCCAGCTTGCGCGGTACTGCTCGGGCTGCCGCGAGCCCGAAAGTCGTCAATTCAACCGGTCGAGGTACCTGCAGGTCCGGATAGTCTCGCGATCTGACCCGTAATCGAACACTGCCCTCCGATCATTCCGTCGATCGCGCAGTTCCGCTACCCGACGGGGCAGAACCTCGGCGCGCTGAACATCGACATCCCGCCCGGCTGCAACATCGGCCCGTCGAAAGAAGGTGACCAGGCAGACCAGATCGCCGCGTCCACCCGGACGGCGTACGAAGAACCCATCGCCGAAGCCAAACCCGAAGCCTAGCCGCACCTGCATGTCAGGATCATCAGCATCCTCAAAGACTTCGACGTCATCCGCGACTGCGACGCGGCCCCCGTTGGCATTGAAGTAATCATCTTGGTTGCCGTTGTCGGCCAGGAGTTTGGCTGAGACCCAGCCATCAGCACCAGCGTGGCTGATCAAGCACCAGCCGCCTTGCACGCATCTATCCACTGTCACGTTTTCGCCGGAAGATAGTTCGTCTACCACCGGGTAGCTGGTGCCCGGACCGGAGCGGACATTGGCGCCGCTAACAGCTTCGGCCGCAAAACTACCCGTTGCAAGCAGACCTGTGACGAGAACAACACCGAATAAGAATCTGGATTTCATGTCAGCGTCCTTCTTAGCGAGGCTAGCCGCAACCCCGATTCAACGCCGACGGGGCATTCGCGTTCCGTCCGGGCTGGGACCTGAGGTCGCAAAAGAAAAACGGTCGCGCCGCTTTAGGGACCAGCGCGACCGAGAGTATGACTTTAGAGTGTGCGTGGGGACCGGCCGGTTAGGCTCGGTCGATAGCATTAACGCATGGGAGCCGATCTAGTTCCCATGCTCGTGGAGTGCCTTGCGTCACCTACTCCTTCGCTCAAGAAGATCCGAGACCACCAACACTATTCGATCGACCTCTGCCGGCGACAGAAGTGGAAGGGCTTGGGATATCAGATCCAGTTGTTCTTGGTTCGAATCCCGATCGCGCTGGCCGATCCTTTGGAGACCTCACGTGCGACCTCTCTCACTTTGTGCCATTTGGCCTGCTCCGGTACGGGAATAGGCGGAACACTGTATCTCTTGCTCATGCCGTCAATCCACTAAGTGTGAGCCCGTGACCCAGCGCGAGGCTTCTACAGGTTGCGCCGGAATCGGTTGATTGCTGGTTAGTCGAAGATGAACTGATTACCGAAATGGTCGCTCGCTGGCTCTCTCCATCCGTTGCGGGCCCCCAAGGCCAAGCTCGAGGCCTCGACCTGTCCGCTCGATCAGGTGGTCGGTGTCACGACTGAGGCCGACGGCTCCTTCACGGTCTACATCGACGACCGTCCATAGCGGTCCAAGACGGGGTGGGTCGCTCCACGGCCCACTCCGCAACATCAGAGGCCACCATGTGGAAGTTTCTCCCCAATCCGCCGTTGGCCGATGTGTGCCGGTTAGTGGCAATGGCTGGCCAGTGCCCGATGCAGTACCCCGGCACCGACTGCACCGCCCATTTTGCCCGAAAGTACATTGCCAATGAGGTTCGCAGCCTTGGCGCTGCGCTTCACGCTGGGTGGACCCTTAGCCTCCGATGCGAGGGCCGGCACGAAGGGCTGAAGACGAAAAAGGCCCTGCATCACGGCGTTCTCGATCGACCTCGAAAGCCTGGTTGCCGGGTTGGGTCACGAGTTCCCGATCGAACAGCTGCAGCAGAAAATGTGCTGTCCTCGCTGCGGCAGCCGGCATGTCTCGCTGTACCGGAGCACACCCCCGCGGCCACGAGCTACGGAGCCAGTGCCGCTGCGCCGCGCCGGCTAGCGCCAGCGTTCGCTTGTGGCCATCTGGGGACGGCGGCACTCCAAATTCGCCCCGCGCTCACGCGCAACGCTGCAACTCGGTTGGGCACGGCGTAGTTGTGGTTCATCCGAAGGAGCCGAGAATGGACAACGACCAATCATCACTCCGTAAGGGTGGTTGCCGGTGCGGCCAGGTCCGCTACGAGGTCAGAGGCGAACCGACCAAGGTCGGCCTGTGCCACTGCACTGACTGTCGCAAGGAAACGGGATCAGCCTTCCTCTACTATGGGGATTGGCAGCTCGAACGATTGTCCGTCACCGGTGACTTCAAGACCTATGCCGGTCGAAGCTTCTGTCCGGAATGCGGAATAAGGCTGTTTCACCTCGCCGACAACAGCGCCGAGATTTGCCTCGGCAACCTCGACGAAGCACCCACGAGCCTCTCCCCCACCCGTGAAGGCTGGATCAAGCGCCGCGAAATCTGGATGCTTCCTGTCGGGGCAGCTTTCTCAAGCTGACACCGATCCACCCTCTGGCACTTAGTATGGCCTCGAAAGCGATCCCTGAAGAGCAAGTGGCCACCTGGACATTGCCGTACGAGGCCCGCTTGGGATCCTCGGTTCGCTCGAAGGGCCTCTACATGCAGGTCCGATCCCATCTCCCGAAATCGACGCAAAAGTCGCTGACTGTGAAGGCCGGTGAGTTGATGCTGCGGATGCCCAAGGATGCGGCCGCTGAGTTCGCCGCCGCGTCTACCATCGTCTCCAAAGCTCTCGTCGGTATCGAAACCCGGCCGGTCATCCCGCGGGAGATCGAAGACATCCTTGGAATAACTTCCACCGAGAGACGTCGGTGGTTGGAGGATGGCCGCCTTCCAAGTGCTGGCACGAGAACAATGAAGTTGCGGGGTCGAGGCACGATTACCTTTCACGTCTTTGACCCCGTGTTCGTCGCAGGTGCTCTAAGCAGTGACCTAGTTGTCGAATGGCGCGAGCAAGATGCCGAAGCCGCCGCCGAACGACGCCTTACGGCATCGTGGAAGGCCAAGCGGAAGCGACTTCAAAGGGCGGACGGTGCCGATGGGGCGCCCAACGACCCGGAGCGGGATGATGAAGAACATCCCGGCCTGATTGGGTGGGATGAGTTCGCCAAAACCGGGCTGCCCTGAAAGTTTCGGCAACGGCCGGGTGGGATCGACCGCGCCCAGTCGCCCCAGGCGATAGCGGTCAAGTTCATACCTGATTGTCAGAATAGTGCCGGCTCGACCGGCTGGGGTGGGTCTTCCTTCGGCCAACCGAAACGACTTTCAACATACCGGGTGGTAACGGCCGCTACAGCAGCCTGGCCTCCTCCCAGGGTGCCGTCATCCAGATCTCGATCTCCTCGGGCGTAGTGAGGATCACCGGCATGGCGTCGGGGTTGGCACGGGCCACCACGTCGTTGGGACTCGTGGTGGAAGGCGAATAGGTCGGTAGTGATGAGGCCCTCCGAAACTTTGCGCACGCTGGTGTGTTGAGGGACGAAAATCCCGCGAAGAACGCCACTGGCCGGTCCACGTCGAACGCAAACCACGTGTTGCCCCGCTTCTTGCCATCGGGACCAACCTGGCTGCTGAACTCTGCAAAGCTGGTGAATGGCACGATGCAGCGGAACTCCGGCGCCAGCCACCGCTTCCAATGCAGGTCGGTGTTGCGAACGTTGTGGGTTCCCCTGTCAGGCTCCATCCGCACCATGTCATAGAACTGTTCGGGGCGAGGCGCCGGCCTTCCTTCTCCTCGATCTTCCGGGCGCGCTCCTTGGCGGCGAGGTAGAGCGCCCTCGACGAACTCGGCATGCCCCACCGAACCTTCACCAGTTCGCGAAAGCCCGGCGCGTTCCGGATGATCGGCGCCAGCATGTCGGGATAGATCCCCGTCTGCGGTGGCAGGTTGCGGATATTGTTGCCACCTCGAAGGTGAATCGCAGCCGCCGCAGGGCTTCGAGATTGGTGGTGATGGAGTAGGCGTGGCACATGATCGCGCACGCTATAGCCGGGCACCTAAGCCCGCAATCGGATCAGTGACTACCAGCGCAGCATGGAGATTCCCCTACGTCAATTGGCGTTGCGGTCCCTCTTTCAGGCCTTGATCTGACGATTGAATTTCCTCGGTCAGCACTTCGAACTGGAACAGCGCTGAGGGACCAAATTGGGTGGAGAGGGCGACGTCCGTGGCATCGCGGCCAATCGCCATAAGGATGCGTCCTATGCGCGGAGTGTAGTGACGCGCATCGGCAGTGTACCAGTGACCGCCGAGGTAAACCTCGAACCAAGCTGAGAAATCCATCGGCGCCTCCATCGGAGGTACCCCGATGTCCCCGAGGTAGCCGGTGCAATACCGGGCCGGAATGTTCATGCACCGGCAGAAAGCCACGGCGAGATGGGTGAAGTCACGACAAACCCCGACCTGCTGCAGATACGCGCCGTAGGCCGTACGAGTCTTATCTGCCTGCTGATAGTCGAACCGAAGGTGCCCGTGCACAAAATCGAGGATCGCCTGCACTCGGGGCCATCCCGGCTCTGTCTTCTCGAACAGTCGCCATGCGATTTCCGTGAGCACATCGGTCTCGCAGTAGCGAGAGCCCAGAAGGTAGACCAAGGTGTCGTCGGGCAGGTCGCGGATACCGTGCTGGACTGCATCATGTGGGACGAAATCGGGCAACCCGGAATCGTAGACCTCGAACTCAGTTGAGATGGTGAGCCGACCGGGCGGCGCTGTCAGCCGGGTGCAGACGTTGCCGAAGCCATCGGTATAGTCCCAAGCGTCGACGTATGGCGAGAAGGTGAGAACCTCTGGTGTCAGCAGGTCGATACGCCGTGTTGGATGGAGCTTCAGCGCTAAGAGGGTCGCCGTGGGCTTCGGGCAGTCGAACGCGATGGTGAACCCGGCTCTAATTTGCATACCAAAATCCCGGCGGTGGAGTTCATAACGAACGCGGGCCAGCTAGGTTTCCGGACTCTTAACGGTGAGCCCCTCCTTATCCCCACGCTCCCTCCCCAGCCCAGGGCAAAGGAAGCGCTCGCGCCGGGGCGGGCGCGACCGGCGCGTGCATCCGCGGCGGAGCGTCCGTTCTCGCAGCGGGGCGCTGCGCCGATCAGGATGATCAGGAGCCGAAGCCACGGACCTACATTCCACCTAGGCGCGGGCGCGATCACAGCGCCATCGCTTGGCTGCGCGATCAGGTTCACTACGACGGTACCTGCCGGCCCCCGGCCGTCGACTAACCGGATAGCCAACCTGCCGACGCGCATCGATGCGGGCGTGGGCCTCGAATGTGCGCTTGGCCAGAGAGGACTCCGGTTCTGCCCGGTCCGGCGCAGTGGAACTGGCTCCGTAGCGCGCGGCCGCGGGGGTGTGCTCCAGTACAGCGACACATGCCGGCTGCCACAGCTTATCTGCGAGAGGGATTGGGCTGGGCATGATGGCCTACGGGCTTTGCAAGCCTCAGGGAGCGCAGCTTCGCCGGCGTCCCGGGCTGGAGTAGATCGCCCCTGGTTAGCCTTAGGTCCCTCCCGGGTTCGGGCCTGTGGGCCGGAAATACCACCGCAAAAGGTATGCGGCGTAGGCGCTGGCGGCGGTAATGACGAGCATCTCGCCTCCGTCTTCGATCAGGCCAAGAATCCGGTCGGGGCGGAAGGCCAAGTTTGTGGGAACAAGGCTGTGCAGGAAATCCAGGCCGACAGCGAATAGGCCCAGTATCCAGATCAGGGCCACCAGGATCGCATTTTGCAGAGCCGCATCGTTGGCGACCGACTGCCTCAAGGATACGACAATCAAAAACAGGCCAAAAGGCACAAACTCGACGAGTTCACCGATGTCGCTGTCCAAACCAGGTACCATCGCGGCCAAGGTATTGCCTACATACTCGTGGATTCCCAGAAAGCCGTCGGCCGCTACCCAAAGATACCCGAGGGCGACTACCGAGAACATCGCATGGTGTGCCCGCCGCGAAATAAACAGGAGGGCGACGGATGTAAACAGAAGCAGCGCAAACTCGTAGAATTCGGCGAGACTACGTTCGTGGGTCATCCGCAGGAACTCCAGCGTGCTCGCATCGACGACGCCAGGAGGATAGATCCCCACCGCGACGACGACAGCCACGGACACAATCAAAATTGTAATGGTGACAAGAGGTGTAAATATTAAAAAGAATCGTGCCGCATCGGGAAACGCGAAGGCGCGCGCTAGATAACGGCGATGGCTTCGGTTCAACTGCGATCCTGGCGCACGGCGATCCATTTTGTGTTACCTATCCACAGCCTGCCGGCAGCTGGCCATTGATCAAACTCCATTACTACGGTCGCCGCGGCAGATTCAACGACGCGTGCGCGTGGGAGTTCCCTAAACGAAGGCGTCGAAGGGTCTCGTTCGAGATAGGTGACGCAAGACACTCCACGAACACGGGAACTAGAATGGTTCCAACGCGTTGGAACCGTCGGACGGAGCCTAACGGGCTTAGTCCCAGGTACCTCTCTTTTGGTCGCGCCGGTCCCTAAAGTGGTGCGACCGTTTTTCTTTTGTTCTTCGGGTGTTGATGAGCATGATCAACCCGATGATTGATGCTGCGGTTTGGCTGTTTGGCAAGGTCGGGGACTGAGGCATTGACAGCTGAATTCGTTCACACATCAATGTAGATGCCGCGCGGCCGGGGGAAATATCGCGCAATGTGGCTCTACGATCTGCCTGAGCACTCGCTTTTGTTCGTTGTTATCAACGAAATGGGCACCAGCGCGTTGGGCGGAGATTGGCCTAGAGGAGTTGCGTCAGCCCGCCGTGGTCACCCCGTCACCGCTCCCTCGGCCAGCGAACACACCGCCAATCAGCGGACCGCTTCCGCCACCCCGCACCAGCAACGCTTGGGGTGTCTCGGGGCGCATTGTCTTCTGGGCAGTCGTGGCGGCTGCCCTCGTCACGCCCCAGTCGAGCACGCGGCGGAGCAACCACTGAACTGCGACAGACGAAAGAAAGGCACCATCTCAAAACCTCACGGTGAAAGCTGCGATGTCTTCTTGGTCGTCGGTGAGGCCGTTGCTCTCGTGAACGACGCCACCGCACGGACGTGCGTTTTCGGGGTTCATGGTACCTCCAGAGTAGGATGGCGCGGCAACTACCGCGGCGCTACAACTCCCTGGCGGCGTGAGAGCGGGGGAAAAGATGCTCAGAGGACGCTACGGCTACGGCGGGGGCGCTCGCCGCGGGGCTACTGCTCGCAATGTGGCCGATGCCCATGGTAGGTAGGTGACGAAATGGACGATATCCAGTTATTCACGTTCGCCATGGACAGCGACGTACGCAAGCTGGTTGCAGTCCGGCGGACCGGCCGACAACTTGCTGTCGATGTGCGGTACTCGGGCGATGTCGTGTACGACGAGGAGACGACCAGGGTCCGCAACGCCATCGACCCGCAGTTGCGGACCGACGAACTCGGCGTGATCGTGGAGTGGAAGCAGCCGATCATTTCCGGATGGGACTGGCTGACTTACTCACGGAAGCGGCGGTTCTAAGTACGGGTGATCATGCTCTAACGGCTCGCCTATGCGCCGCTACTTCGGCTGAGCTGAGGTACGTTCGCCTGCGCTTCCAGCAGCCGATCGATTCGAGCTGTCAGCGTGTCGACGGACCTTGTCGACGACCTCGTCAGCGAGGATCGCGAGCAGCACCTGGTGGGCGTCGGCCTTGGTATGGTGTCGCCACGGCGCATCTTGCGGCCGAGCTTCTTTATCCTCGTGCGTCTTTGGCTTTTCGCTGATGCTCAGGACGTTGCGGACCAGATCGGCAAGCACGCGATGGCTGGCCGACTTCACCCGAGCAGGCGCGTCATTTGAGGAGTTTGAGGTATGGGTGGTCGCCAAGGGTCTTCGCGAATTGATTGAAGGGCGCGCCACGTTTCTCGACGCGGTGTTCAACCCTTTCCAGCTAATCACGAAGGGAATCATGCGCGTTGTCGAGTTGCAGGCCCTCAATGCGAGATTTGAGCGGAACAATGTAACCGATGTTCACTTGCTTCCAGGTCACTAGGAACTGCCTCGCCCACCGCAACGGCATAGTTGGAACCACGGGATGTGAATACCGACGAGGGCCAGTTCGAGCTTCGGTGGCGATTCTCTGGTTACAAGATACGTGGGCAGTTTGTTGACCCGAACGTGGAGTTCGAGGACGTCGTGTTGAGGCCGGCGAGGAGGTTCAGTGCGGCCCCGTTGAAAAAACGCGCCGGTTTGCGGTCGGCTCGCAATTGCGCCTAACCGGCACGAACTGGCCGAGATTTGCTTTGGGTCTCGATTGCAGCGGAGTCAGTCCTTGAGCCTCCTATGGGCATCTTGCGCGAACAAGGACTCCTACCGCCCGCGGACGCTGGCTGGGCCGCAGTTCAGGTCAATGCAATGGGGCGAAGCGAAGGACGATGCGCATTAAACCGTGCCTGTGAGTCCAGTTGTAGGTATGTCCAAAACCAGCTACTAAGACGCTCGGAAATCAGGACTTCTTAGCGGACATCCTCTCCGCCACATTCCCCAAGCGAGTTAGTTGGATGCTTCGCCTCAGGCCTGCTGTGGATGGCATAAACCGGCACGTAGACATAACGTTCGCTTAACAGGCAATGTTGGATTCTCCCGGTGTAGGAGAGAACCTATGAGTGCGGCAGTGCTGGCGGCTATGCTTGCCAGCGGACTAGGATTGATCGCCGGCGGCTACTACCACACCATGGGCTGGATCCTGGTGGGGAACCTGCTGCTGCTGACGACCGCCACGGCGGCACTCGCCGCTCAGGCGGACCTGCTGACCGCGATCGGATGGACGGTGCTAGCCATTGTCACTTTCAATGTCGGCTTGCTGCTCGGGTTGATCATTCGCCGGCCGATCACGCTCCGCCCGCCTGACGTCACCGCCCTGAGATAGGTATTATCCCCAGTACTTCCCAGACTAACCGACGTTCCTTGGTTAGTCATTAGTTGCGACGCCTTTGAGCGTAAGGAACGCGGCATGAGTACTGCTTCGGGGGCGTAGTGTAAGCGTGACGGCAGGGGGTTTGCCGCTCGACCATTCGGCCGAGATCGGAGCTGCCGTCAAATGGCTGCTGCCGCACGCAGTGGTTTGGGTCGCCGCATGGACGGTGCCTTTCGATCTCAAGACCACGCTCGATCTTCTGAGGCGCGGAGCCTGGCTCATCCTTGTGGTGGCCGCCGCCCTTGTGCTTGGAGCTGCTGGTGTGGCGCTTCTCGCGATGAAGCAGGTCTATTCAGCATCTGCGCGAGTACTTGTCGATCCTGGCACGAAGAACCTGCTTGCTGGAGGCGAAGGTTGCCTCCACTCTGGCTTCAGCCGCCATTCTCAAGGACCGCGTGAGCGAGGCAGGTGCCGCAGTCGCAGCGTGCGAACGCGCGTTCGACGCCTTCATCGAACGGAACATCACGCGCATCGGCGACGCGACAGGGCGCGCCGACTTCCTGCAGATGCGCGACGAGATCGCGAGCTTGGACAGCCTCAGGGCGCAGTCGAGTTCCTTGCTGGGGCGCTCCGATAGCAGTTTTGCGCGCCGCGATTGGGCAGCGGTGGCGGCAGGCCTCGGGGACGAAGCTATCGACAACCTGGAACGGCAGCGTGCAGCGCTTCTCGGCATCGAGGCCTCCGGGGCCTGCTCGAATATCTTGCCCATACCAGCGACCCATCCGACTCAGGGCGATCCTCACCGTCGATCCGGGTAGCGGAGCCAAGGTCATCGTCGGCTCACGGCGAAGCGATGGCGCCACTGACCAATTCGCGACCGGTAAGACCTTCGCGCGATTGATCGCCGCGGCGCGGATGAACTTCGATGTCATGGTACCGGACGCCCCGCCGGCGGGGTCGGTCGTCGATGGCCTCTATCTGGCAGGCATGACCGATGCTATCGCCGTTGTGGTGAAATTCTCCAGCACGCCCCAGCAGGAGGTAAAGGCGGCGATGGCGTCGCTGATCGGTGCCAAAGCGGACGACGTGCCGATCCTAACCATTCTCAACCATCAAACTAGCAATCCCGCCGCATATCGTAGCAAGTACGCGGGATACCACGTCGAGGCCTAGAACCGATGACTGAAGCCACTCCGATCGTACCGGTAATCCTCGCAGGCGGGCAGGGGACCCGGCTTTGGCCGATGTCGCGCGCCGCGCGCCCCAAGCAGTTCCTGCCGCTTACCGGGCCCACCTCGCTCTATCAGCAGACGCTGCTCCGCGTGGCCGATCCCGCGCACTATACGCCGGCAGTGATCGTCACCAACGCCGAATACCGTTTCCTCGTCGCCGAGCAGGCCCAGGAGGCCGGCGTGGCGACCTCGGCGGTGCTACTCGAGCCCGTTGCGCGCAACACCGCGGCGGCCATCGCTGCAGCGGCTGTCTTCGTACGCGGCAGGTTCGGCGATAACGCAGTAATCCACGTCCTCGCCTCAGATCATGCGGTCGAGCCCGACGATAACTACTGGTGGAGCGTTGCCACGGCTGCCGAGGCCGCCCGCGCCGGCCGTCTCGTCACCTTCGGCATCACCCCCACCGCTCCCGAAACGGGCTACGGCTACATCGAGGCCGGGGCAGAACTCGATCAGGGCGTGCGTGCCGTCGCCCGCTTCGTCGAAAAACCCGATCGCGAAACCGCGGCGAAAATGCTCGCCGATGGCGGCTACTACTGGAACTCCGGTACCTTCATGCTCGGTGTCGGCAGCTTCCTGCGCGAGGTCGAAGCGCTGGCGCCCGATACTCTGCGGGCCGCGGCGGCCGCCGTCGCGGCCGCGAAGACCGATCTGGATTTCATCCGCCTCGACGAAGCCGGCTTCGCCACCGCGCCCAATATCTCGGTCGACTACGCTATCTTCGAAAAGTCGACGCAGGTAGCTCTGGTGCCGGTGACCTACCCGTGGTCCGACCTCGGTGCCTGGGACGCGGTGTGGAAGGTGTCGGGCAAGGACGCCGCCGGCAACGTCGTCACCAACGGTAATGCCACGCTCTCCAACACCCGCAATTCCCTCGTCATGTCGGAAAAGGCCCACATCGCGGTCGAAGGGCTCGACGACGTCGCGGTGATCGCCACCGAAGACGCGATCTATGTAGGCAAGCTCTCCGAAGCGCAGCGCGTCGGCCCGATGGTGAAGGCACTGCGCGCCGATGCGGCAACCCATGGGCTGACCGAAATCCACCGCACCGCCTATCGGCCCTGGGGCGGCTACTCGTCCGTGCTGAATGGTGAGCGCTTCCAGGTAAAGCGGCTGTTCGTCAAGCCGGGCAAGAAGCTCAGCCTGCAGAAGCACCACCACCGTGCCGAGCATTGGGTGGTGGTCACCGGCACTGCCGAGGTGACTATCGACGACAAGGTGATGATGCTGACCGAGAACCAGTCGGTCTACCTACCGCTCGGCTCTGTGCATCGGCTGGCCAATCCCGGCAAGATCCTGCTGGAGCTGATCGAAGTGCAGACCGGCTCTTATCTGGGCGAGGACGACATCATCCGCATCGAGGACGAGTTCGGCCGGGCCTAGCCCACGACCCCCACTTATCCCCACGTTTGGGCGCGGCCCTAAGCTTGTGGCTCCATTGCTGGAGCAGAACATGAGCGAGAAATACCAAGGCCGTGATATCGGGGCACCCGCCCGCGGCGGATTTACGACACGATCAGCGACTCGACCGATCTCCTGGGCGAGACTCGCCATTTACGTCGGCAGGGCCGGCGATTTGGTGGCGGTGCTGGCGACGGGCAAGGAGGTGAGCTTTGTCGGCCTAGGTGGCCGCACGGTGCTGCCGGTGCGCGCCCGCGGCGTCGAGGCAACGGGAACCAGTGCCGGCTATTTGGTGGCTCTATTGATGGCAGCGGCATAGCGCAATCTCATTGATGCTTTCGGCGCCCAGCGTGTCAGTAGTGTTCTACGGCCTATGGCGTCACTTGGAGGATCGATCCAGTTCGGCAGGGTGGCGGTGGTTACGGACGATCGGGCCCAGCCCGCCCATCCACATTTGGTACACTCGCGCCGATAGTTGCTGCACACCGAGCTCGGGCATGTATGCTGCCGCTATTCTCCAGCGGGGCGACGAATGAAAGTAACGGTGTTTGGTTCAGGCTACGTGGGCCTCGTCACGGGCGCCTGTCTCGCTGATGCGGGCAATCAGGTGATTTGCGTCGATATCGACGAGAAGAAGGTAACGCAGCTCAACAGCGGCAGTTTGCCGATCTATGAGCCGGGCCTTGCGGCGATCGTTGCCAGCGCCCGCGCCCACCGGCATCTTTCATTCACCACCGACGTGGCGCAAGGCGTCGGTCACGGCGAGGTGCTGTTCATCGCCGTCGGAACGCCGCCCGACGAAACCGGCTCGGCTGATCTCAAGTATGTTCTCGCAGTGGCCCGCTCCATCGGAGAACACCTCACGGGTTTCAAGGTAGTGGCGAGCAAATCCACCGTGCCCGTCGGCACCGGCGACCGCGTCGCCGAGGCGATCACCGGACAGTTGGCGCAGCGCGGCTTCGCGGCCGATGCCGCCGAGCGCATCCGCCTCGGTCAGCCGGATTTCACCGTCATTTCCAACCCCGAATTCCTCAAGGAAGGCGCTGCGGTCGCCGATTTCAACCGCCCGGACCGCATCATCATCGGCGCCGACGACACCGCCAGCGGCCGGCGCGGCCTGGAGCTGATGCGCTATCTCTACGCGCCGTTCACCCTCAACCACGATCGCACCATGGTCATGGACGTGCGTTCCGCCGAACTCACCAAGTATGCCGCCAACGCCATGCTCGCCACCCGCATCTCGTTCATGAACGAGCTCGCCAACCTCGCCGAGGATCTCGGCGCCGACATCGAACTAGTGCGCCGCGGCATGGGTTCGGACCCGCGTATCGGTTACAGCTTCCTCTATGCCGGCACCGGTTACGGCGGCAGCTGTTTTCCCAAGGATGTCAGCGCCCTCAGGCGAAGCGCGGCGGAGCAGGGGCGTACGCTGCGCATCCTCGCCGCAGTCGAGGAGGCGAACACCGCACAGAAGGACGTGCTCGGCGCCAAGATCCGCGCTCGGTTCGGCGACGATCTCACCGGCCTGACCTTCGCCATCTGGGGCCTTGCCTTCAAGCCGAATACCGACGACATGCGCGACGCGCCGAGTAGGGTATTGATCGCCGATCTGGTGCGCCGCGGCGCCACCATCCGCGCGTATGACCCTGTCGCTATGGACGAGGCCAAGCGTGTGCTGGCGCTGGACCTTGACGGCCATGTCGACCGGATCACCTTCGCCGGCTCTGCCAGCGACGCCGTCGAGGGCGCCGACGCCTTGGTCATCGTCACCGAGTGGAAGGCGTTCCGGGCCCCGGACTTCCAGTCGCTGGCGGCCCGGCTGACCCGCAAGGCGATCTTCGATGGCCGCAACATATACGAGCCTGCGGCAGTCGAGGACGCCGGCCTCGCCTACTTCCCCATTGGCCGCCGGCAGGTCTCCTGATCCTCCCGATACGGAGCACTTGTATAGCTAGTCGGTAGAATTTATACCTTGCGCAAGCTCATTGCCCGGGATGATTGTCGACGAATGCTCACTGCCAAAGGAAAATATGGCCTGAAGGCGCTAGTGCATCTTGCGCAGTTTCCGCCCGGCGAGCTGGCATTGGTGGCCGACATCGCGTCCTCTAACAACATTCCCAAGAAGTTCCTCGACGCCATCCTGGGCGACCTGCGCAACGCCGGTATCGTCCAGAGCCGTAAGGGCAAGGGCGGGGGCTACCGCCTGGCGCGGCCCCCCGAGGAGATCAAGGTCGGCTCGATCGTCCGCGTGCTCGATGGCCCGTTGGCGCCGATCCCTTGCGCCAGCCACACCCGCTACGAAGCCTGCGACGATTGCGATGTGGCGACCTGCCAGATCCGCCACACCATGCTGAACGTCCGCAACGCCATCGCCGAAGTGCTCGATCGCACCACGTTGGCGCAGATGCGGGACGCCGAAGGCGACGTCCTGCCGATCGAGCTTCAGACCGCCTGACGGTTCGACCTAAGCGGGATAGGGCACGCGCTTCTCGCCGGCTTCGATGCGGAACGGCAGCACGTTCTCCGGCGGCGGCAGCGGGCACACTGCGAATTCGGTGAAAGCGCAGGGCGGGTTTATCGCCTTGTTGAAATCCAGGACGATGCTGTTCTCCGTCACCTCTTCGCCGAAGAGGAAGCGCGACGCCGGGTAGGTCGAATCCCGCGAGGTCGGATCGCGGATCACGAACTGCGGCGACTGCGGCGTGCCGTGCGTGGCGATCAGCTCGTAGATCTTGCCCTCATGCGTGAACACCGCCTTGTGCGTCACCGCGACGCCCGTGCGGATGTTGCCCGTGGTGTCGACATCCATCTCCACCGGCGCCTCGAACGGCACCCATTCGGCGACGATCCGCCAGTCCTGCTGCGCCGGAAAGTACTCGATCCCCGGGAAGGCACCCGGCGCCGCCGAGGCGGTGTCGCGGATGCGCAGGGCGTTGTCGCCGTTCACCGTGGTGATCTCGCAGAGCAGTGCGCCGAGCTGGAATTTTGGCGGGTTCTTCTTGTTCGGCGTGATGTGGATGGCCTCGCCGTCGGTCGGCTTGAACGTCACCGTCCCGTCCGCTTCTTGCGTCACCGTTCCCAGGTGCGCCGGGCCGGCCGAGATGACGATGTCGTTGTCTTCGGCCGTGCCGACGCTTGCCGTGCCGGGGTCGAGCACGAAGCGGCCGATAATGTTGAGCCAGCCGTTCGGCGCCTTGAGGTTGTTGAGGCGCTTGGTCTTCCAGGCATCGAGCGCGGCGAAGTAATCAGAGTTAGTCATGCGAGTCGTCCTTGGGTGGCTCAGGCGGGCATCCGCGGAACGCTGCCGAGCAGCTTCCGGGTGTATTGATGTTGGGGGTCGGCGAGGATTTTGCGAGTGGCGCCGGCCTCGACGATGCGGCTCTTTTCGAGGATTAGCATCTCCTCGCAAAGCGCCGCCACCACGCCGAGATCGTGCGATACGAATACCAGCGTCATGTCCGCTGCCAGCCGCTTCAGCAGCTCGACGATGCGGACGCGGGTCGAGAGGTCGAGTGCGCTCACCGCTTCGTCCGCCAGCAGCAGTTTTGGCTTGGCTACGATAGCTCGCGCGATGGCAATACGTTGCCGTTGCCCGCCCGAGAACTCGTGCGGATAGCGGCCGAGAATGCCCGGCTCCAGCCCTACCGAAACCAGCGCCGCCTCGACCAGAGCCCGCCCGTCGCCCGGAATACCTAGGGAGCGCAGCGGCTCCGAGACGATGCCGAGCACGTTCTGCCGCGGATCGAGCGAGGAATAGGGGTCCTGGAACACCGCCTGCACCTCCCGGCGATAGTCCCGCATGAAGCCGCGATTGCCGGTCTCGAGTCTGGCACCATCGAACCGGATCTGCCCCGCGCTCGGCTTGGTCAATCCGAGCAGCAGCCGGAGCAGTGTGGTCTTGCCCGATCCGGACTCGCCCACCAGCCCCACGCTCGCTCCGGTGCGGATGCTGAGCGACACGTCATTCAGCACCAGCCGGTCGCGGTTGTAGCCGAAGCTGACGTTCTCGACGCTGACGAGGCTCACGGCGTGCCCTCCAGCGCGTCGTCGAACGCCTTGGCAGCTACCACCAGCGAGCGAGTGTAGTCGTCCTGCGGTGCGCCGAACACCTCGCCCACCGGCCCGGCCTCCACCGCGACGCCTTTCTTCATTACCACCACCCGGTCGACGATCTCCGCCACCACCGGCAGGTCGTGGCTGATGAACAGCAGCGCCATGCCACGTTCCCGCACCAGCCCGTCGAGCAGCTTCAGGATTTCCGCCTGCGTCGTCACATCGAGGGCCGTGGTCGGCTCGTCGGCGATTAGCAGCTGCGGTCGGCACGCCAATGCCATTGCAATCGCCACCCGCTGCCGCTGCCCGCCCGAAATCTCGTGCGGATACGATCGCGCGATGCGCTCGGGCTGGGGCAGGGCGACCTGCTCGAGCAGCGCCAGCACCTCGCGATTGAGTTCAGTGCCCGAAAGCTCACGCCCGTCGCGGCGCGCCCGCCGCCGCAGCGGCTCCGCCACCTGCCTGCCCACCCGCAGCAGCGGATCGAGCGCCGTCAGCGGCTCCTGGAACACGAACGCCGCCACCGTCCCGCGCAACCCGTCGAGCACCCGGTCCGGCGCCCCGATCACCTGCTGCCCACCGAGCAGCACCGAGCCCCTGGCCGCAATGGCCCGCGGCAACAACCCCGTCGCCGCCATCGCCGTCAGCGACTTCCCCGATCCGGACTCCCCGATCACCCCCAGCCGCTCGCCGGGCGCGATCGAGAAAGACAGGTCGGAAACCAGCGGCTTGCCGTCGACGCTGAGGTTGAGCTTGTCGATCGTGAGCAGGCTCATCGCGAACCCCTCCGCGTCGGATCGCCGATATCGCGCAGTCCATCCGCCAACAGGTTCACCCCGATCACCAGCGACACCAGCGCGATGCCCGGCGCAATCGCTCCGATCGGCGCGGTGTACACCGTCCCCTGCGCCTCCTGCAGCAGCCGGCCCCAGCTCGCGTTCGGCGGCGGCGCCCCCAGCCCGAGATAGCTGAGCGACGCCTCCGCAATCGCCGCGAGGCCGAACTGCAGCGCGAAGTTCACCGACAGCGTCGGCCAGATGTTGGGCAGCACATGCTGGAACACAATGCCCAGCCACGAGGTGCCGGAGGTCCGCGCCGCCGTGATGTAGTCCATCAGCAGCACCCGCTTGGCGAGGATGCGCGTCAGCCGTGCCACGATAGCCGAAAGCGCGGTACCCAGCGCCAGGATCGCCGTGCCGAGGCTCGCCGTATCGCTCGCCGCCACCACCAGCATGGCGATCAGCAGGGTGGGGAAAGCGATCAGGATGTCGAGCGTCGCCGCCAGCGCATCGTCGAGCAGCCGCGTCGCGAATGCCGCCAGCATCCCCAGCGTCACCCCGATCAACCCGCCGATCGCCACCGCCCCGACGCCGACGATCAGCGCGATGCGCGAGCCGATCATGATCTGCGTGAAGAAGTCCCGCCCCAGCCGGTCGGTGCCGGCCCAGTGCTCCCAGGATGGCGGCGCCAGCCGTCCGCCGGTCAGCGCCGTCGGATCGTAGGGCGTCCACACCAGCGTCAGCAGCGCCACCGCCACGTGGATGGCGACTAGGGCAAAGCCGAGCCACAGCGTCAGCGAACCGCGCGAGCGCGGCGCAGTTGCCACGACCGCGCTCACGGCGCCCCCGCCCGCCCGCGCAACCGCGGATCGATGTAGCGCTGCAGCAAGTCGGCCGCAAAGCCGATCAGCAGCACCAGCAGCGTCGAGATGAACAACACGCCCTGCACGTTCGGATAATCGCGCTGCTGGATGGCGAGCAGCAGCATCGAGCCGAGCCCCGGCAGCGCGAACACCTTCTCGACCACCACGGCGCCGAGGAAGGTCGTCGCCAGCTCGATGCCGAGGATCGAGATCACCGGCACCGCGCCATTGCGGATACCATGCCGCACCAGCGCCTCGACAAAGCCCGAGCCGAGCGCCCGCGCCGTGCGGATGTAGTCGCTGCCGATCACGTCCTGCGTCGCCGAGCGCACATAGCGCAGCAGTGACGCCGCGATCACCAGCGCCACCGTCGACACGGGCAGGGCGAGCGCCACTGCCGCCTCGCCGAAATTGGCCCAGCCCTTCAGCGGAAAGCCACCGGAGGGGAACAGCCTGAGGTTGATGGCAAAGATCGTGACGATCAGGATTCCCAGCCAGAACACCGGAATGGCGATCCCCAGCTGGCTGACGATCGAAATCGCGGCCCCATACCATCGATCGCCCTTCACAGCGGCGATGATCCCCAGCGGCAGCGCGATGACGATGGCGAGCGCGAACCCGAGGATTGTCAGCGGCAACGTCACGCTCAGCCGGTTGCCGATCTCCCCGAGCACGCTCGCCTTGCTGACGAACGAGTTGCCCAGGTCGAACCGCGCGAGGTTGCCGACGAACGTCACGAACTGCGTCATCAGCGGCTGATCCGAGCCGACCTGGCTCCGCGCCGCGTCGATCTGCGCCTCGGTGGCGCCAACGCCCAGCAGAGCATTCGCCGGATCACCCGGCAGCAGCCGGAGCAGCACGAACAGCACCACCGCCGCGATCAACAGCGACAGGATCAGGATGCCGAGACGGCGGAGGAGGTAGGTAAGAATGGAAGACGGCCTTCGCAAAAATGAGAGCGCCGCACTTTAGCGTGCGGCGCCCTCGTCGTCATGGACCAGGGTCTTCGCGACCCAGAGCTTACTTCGCCTTCTGGATCCCGTAGGCGAAGAACTGCGAGTTCAGCCCGTTCACCGGATAGCCGGTGACGTTCGCTGCCGACACCACGATCTGCGGATAGAGGTAGAGCCAGTTGCTGGCCCCGTCCTCGGCGATCAGCTTGTTGGCTTCCAGCAGTTTGGCGTTCTGCTCATCGGTCGTCGCGGCCGCCTCGCTGTCGGCGATCAGCTTCACCACCTCGGGGTTGTTGTAGCCCCAGTAGAAGTCCGGGTTGCCGTAGAAAACGATGTCGCGGTGGTTCACGTGCTCCTGCAGCGTCGCCTGGAAATCGTGCGCCTTGTAGATCTTCTCGTACCACTCGTTGGCGGTGATGATGTTGATGTTCACCTTCACGCCGACCTTGGCGTATTCCGCCTGCAGGAACTGCGCGACGATCGGATGCGGGTCGTAGTCGGGCGTATCGAGCGTGAACTCGAAGCCATCCGGATACCCGGCTTCCGCCAGGAGTGCCTTCGCCGCATCGACGTCATAGGCATCGACGCCCGTCAGGTCGACATACCACGGGTCGGTCGGCGGCACGAACGAGCCGATCAGCGTGCCGTAGTCGCCCCAGATCGAGTTGAGCAGCTTCGCCTTGTCGGTGGCCTTGGCCAGAGCCTTGCGCACCTTGACGTTGTCGAACGGCGCGACGCGGTCGTTCCAGGCCAGCAACTCCTTGGTGGTCGAAGCGCCCTCAGTCACCGTGTAGGCCGGGTTGCCGGTGAACTGTGCCAGCGAGTCCGGGCTCTGCACTGAGGTGATCACATCCACCGCATTGGTCAGCAGCGCGTTGTTCAGCGCCGTCGCGTCGGTGAAGTAAGTGTAGATCACTTCGCCATTGGTCGGCGCCGTGCCCCAGTACTTGTCGTTGCGAGCCAGCGCCAGGGCCGAACCGCGGCGCCATTCGCCCAGCGTGTAGGGCCCGGTGCCGTCTTCCGTCGCAGTGATGTCGGTCGCCTTGTCGTTGACGATCCAAACGTAGCTGAGATTGTAGGGCAGCGAGATCGAGCGGGCCGACAGCGTGATCACCACGGTCTGGTCATCCGGCGTCTCGATGCCGGTGATGGTCGAGAGGCTCTTCTTGCGCGAGCTCTTCGAGGCCTCGGCGGTGACGCGCTCGATCGAGTATTTTACGTCAGCCGCGGTCAGCGGATCGCCCGAGTGGAAGGTCACGCCCGGCTTCAACTTGAAGGTGTAGGTCAGCCCGTCTTCGCTGGCGGTGTAGCTGTCGACCAGCTTCGGCTCTACCGCGCCCGCATCGGTCAGCTGGAATAGCGCCTCGTAGACGTTGCCGTTGAACGCCTCGTTGATGCCCTGGCCGGCGCCGGCGGTGTTGTCGAGGTTCTGCGGCTCGTACAGCGAGCCGATACGGATCGTAGCGTTGGCATCGAACTCCTGCGCCATGGCGAGCGGCGCCAGCGCAACGCTGCCAAGCAGCGTTGCGGCGACCAGCGCGCGGCGGATGGAAATCTGGTTCATTCGGGGAACTCCTTGTCCGGCGTGGACCGTCGCATGAAAGCGGTCTCACATTGGTATCTAGATACCCCGTCATCGCTCAAAACCCTATGCTTTTACTAGTCTAATCTTACTGCCGCTGACCTCCCGCGCGAAACACCCTTCGCTGTGGCGCCAAGATCGGAAAATCTCGTTCCCGGCAGGGGTTTGACGTCCGACGCCGCCCCTGCCATTACCCATAAGTGGAGCTTTTGGGGGCGTCCGCGAGTTGCTGGTCTAGGATAGTCTCGGGCGCCCTGGCGGCGCAATCGAAGGTGCGATGCGATGAGAAGCAGTGCAGGGCAGAGTGTACTGGTAACGGGGGGGGCCGGCTTTCTCGGCAGCCATCTCTGCGACCGGCTGATCGCGGACGGCCACGACGTCATCTGCGCCGACAATTTCTACACCGGCTCGAAGGCCAACATAGCCCACCTGCTCAGCAATCCGCGCTTCGAGCTGCTGCGGCACGATGTGACCTTCCCGCTCTATGTCGAGGTCGACCGCATCTACAATCTGGCTTGCCCGGCCTCGCCCATCCACTACCAGCGGGATCCGGTGCAAACCACCAAGACGAGCGTCCATGGCGCCATTAACATGCTTGGCCTCGCCAAGCGGCTCCACGCCCGCATCCTCCAGGCCTCGACCAGCGAAGTCTACGGCGATCCCGAGGTCCACCCCCAGACCGAGGCCTACTGGGGCCGGGTCAATCCCATCGGCACCCGTGCCTGCTACGACGAAGGCAAGCGCTGCGCTGAAACGCTGTTCTTCGACTATTACCGGCAGCATCAGCTCGATATCAAGGTGATGCGCATCTTCAATACCTACGGCCCGCGCATGCAGCCCGACGACGGGCGCGTGGTGTCGAACTTCATCGTCCAGGCACTGAAGGGCGAACCGCTGACTATCTATGGCGATGGCAGCCAGACCCGTAGCTTCTGCTACGTCGACGACCTCATCGAAGGCATGGTCCGTTTGATGGAGACGGGGCCGGACCTCCCTGGACCAGTCAATATCGGGAACCCCGGCGAGTTCACCATGCGCGAACTGGCCGAAATGGTGATCCGGCAGACGGGCAGCCACTCGGAACTGGTGTTCATGCCCATGCCGCCCGATGATCCGCGCCAGCGCCGACCCGATATCCAACTCGCCCGCGAGAAGCTTGGCTGGGCTCCCACCGTGCAGCTCGAGGCCGGCATGAGCCGCACCATCGCCTACTTCCGCGATCTGTTGGCCGCCTGATGCGCGTGGCAGTGGTCGGCGGGGCCGGGTACATCGGTAGCCATGCCGCCAAGGCGCTGGCCGTCGCCGGGCACGAACCGGTGGTGATCGATAACCTTTCCACCGGATATCGCGAGGCTGTGCGCTGGGGGGCACTCCACCAGGCCGATATCCGAGATCGCGAGGGCCTGCACACGCTGTTCGGGGTGGTACGGCCCGAGGCAGTCATGCATTTTGCCGCCTCGGCCTATGTCGGGGACTCGATGCGGGCGCCCCTTGCCTACTACGACAACAACGTGTCGGGCACCCTGGGGCTCGTCGAGGCAGCGCAACGAACAGGCTGCGCCGCGTTCGTCTTTTCCTCTTCCTGCGCCACATATGGTGTGCCGCACCTGCTGCCGATCACTGAAGACACGCTGCAGCAGCCGACCAATCCCTACGGCGAGACCAAACTGGCCTGTGAGCGGCTGCTGCATTGGACTGGCGTCGCGCACAATCTCAAGTGGATGGCTTTGCGCTACTTCAATGCGGCGGGCGCCGATCCCGAAGGCGAGATCGGCGAAACGCACGACCCCGAACCGCACCTGATCCCGTTAGCCCTCCGGGCCGCCGCCGGAACCGGCGCGCCGCTCAAGGTCATGGGTACCGACTATCCAACGCCGGATGGGACCGCGTTGCGTGACTATGTGCATGTCTCCGACCTCGCAACCGCCCATGTCCTCGCACTCGATCACCTCATGCGAGGCGGCCAGTCGCGCGCGGTAAATCTCGGCACCGGTCGACCGCACAGTGTGCTCGACGTGATCCGCACGGTGGGTACCGTCGTCGGCCGTCCCGTGGCCCACGAACTCGCACCGCGCCGGGCAGGGGACCCGCCCGAACTATGGGCTGACAGCGGGCTCGCGCGCTCATTGCTCGGCTGGACCCCGAAATATCCTGAGCTTGAAGCGATGGTCAGCAGCGCCTGGGCTTGGGAAGTCCGGCCCGGCGCTAACCTTACCGGCCAATATTGTACCGCACCGCACTCCGCCGCCGCGGAACCCGTGTTAGGAAACCGACGCGGCTGCTTCTGAGGTATTGACCATGCGATACTGCGCCATTGCCGCGCTTCTGGCATTTCTCGGCACCGCTATTCCGGCTGTTCCCACATTTGCAGCGGACGTTCCAGCGCGGAGCGTGCCGGCGAGCCCCGAGCTCGCGGAGCAGACTGCGCGACGCTACGTATCGCAGCGCGCGGTGCTGTTCATGATCCGCGCGACGTATGGCGTGGTGCCGAGTGTCGATGTGCCGGCGCTGGTCGCCGACGACGTCCGCGCTGTCGGCGCGGCGGGTCCGACCTACCTCGAGACTGCTCAATTGCAGCGCGACCTCATCGCCGAGGGCAGCTACTTTCTGATCTCGCTGCGCTATCTCGCCGAGAGCGGCGGCGCCAACTGGCCGGGCGATCGCGCGGAGACAATGTACATCAACGACGCGAAAGTCACTGTGGACGCCCTGCTCGACCGCCTCCTCGACGCCGTCGCGGCAGGCGACGACGTGCTGCCGATCATGCAGCAGGCTGATGAACTCTATTCGCTCACCGAGGGTATGCGCACTGTTGAGGTCGAACTCGATCACTTCGCCGATCGGGACCAGCTTGTTGACGACGCCTTCGCCCAGGTCGGGCCACGCTCGGGCACCTGAAATTGATCGACTGCCCGTGACTTGTGCAATCCGGCCGCAGCGCACCCTGCGGCTCGTGCGGAGACCGCACGGCGGTTCATGAAGCTCGATCTGCCGAGATGCGCCATGCTATTGCCGCGATTGCGCGGCCTAAGTGAAAACGCGTACATTTCGTTGTGCAGGAGTTGCTGCGGCAGCAGGGTCTCGTCGAGGGCACGCCTGATGGCATGTTGACCGGAGCAACCATCCGTGGCATTCGCGAACCGTGCGTCAGCAAGGCCAACGCCAACGCCCGCAATGCAGGGCCGCTCGCTCCTGCTGCTGTTGAGGTCGTGGTCAGCACGTTGAAGTGACGTCTGACAGGAAAGTTCGACCGGCGCAAATTAGCTAAAATGCGCCGGATACCTTAAAAAGCCCGGAAATCCGGGAGTGTCATTGTGCCGCCGTGCCCAATGAGGGGGATGGCGGAATGAAATCCAAATTGATGGTTGCAACAGCGCTCGTGATCGCCATGCTGGCGGGCACGGTGGAAGTTCAGGCAGCGGGCGCCCAGTCACCGCTCGGTTTCAAGATCTTCTGTATTAAGAACCCTGGCGAGTGCCAGCCCGGTGGCAAGTCCTCGGTGCCGATGACCGACGCGACCATGCAGACGCTCAAGCGCGTCAATCTGTCGGTGAATAATGCCATCCGCCCCAAGAACGACAATCGGGGCAAGGACGTCTGGACCCTAAACGCCAGCAGCGGCGACTGCGAAGACTATGTTGTCACCAAGCGTTCGCGGCTGATCAAATTGGGGCTACCGCCCGGCGCGCTCCGCATCGCCTTCGCCAAGACCCGCTCGGGCGAGGGGCACGCGATACTCATCGTCAAGACCAGCCAGGGCGACTTCGTGCTCGACAACCGCACCAACGCGGTCAAGCTCAAGGCCCAGGCCGGCTTGCGGATCATCTCGATGTCGGGCGCCAACCCGAAATCGTGGACCGGCGCCTGATCCATCGCCTTTGCCGCAACGAGAAAAGGGCCCCGAGGGGCCCTTTGCCTTTTCGCGAACCGCGTTGCTTGGCAGCCTAGCTGTTGCTGGCCGGCTCGGGTATTGGGTTGATCGCTGACGTCGGTGAGAAATCGCAGCTGTCGATCTGCTGGCCTATCAGGATGTATTCGGCCTTGACGTCTGCATCCAGCACCTTGCCGGCCGCTGTCGAGATTGCCTCGGGCAATTCAGTCTCGGCAATCTTGCAGTCCGGATCGTCGCGGTACAGTTCCACCAGCTTTAGGATCAGTTCAGTGATCTGCGGGTCAGCCTCCGCCGAGGGGGCCCCGATTACGCCAAGAAAGTCGGCCACGGCCTTGATGCACTGGCCATCCCGGCTGTGGTCGTCCTCGTACTGGAGATTGATGACGTCAGTACAGACCGTCATCACTTCATCTATGGTGCTGCTCTGGGCGAGGGCCGGAAGCGGCACGGCCACTGGGAGAGACAACACCAGCGCCGCCGCAGCTGTAATAAGCCATCTCATAGCGCTTTCCTTACATGGTGCATTAATACCTCATTAAGTAAGCGCCTCGCACCGCGGAAAGTCAACAAATCTGGGCGTGCCCGGCAATCAATTCGGGACACGGTTAATCGCCGAGCCCGCGCCGAGGAGAAACTACGGTAGGGGAAGAAGCGACAGCAACCACACCAAGTTGTGCAGTCTCGGCAATAGAGCAACCTGCGCGGGTCGGTAGAGTATTGCAGTGCGAACCTCCGGTTCGACGACACGTTGGGCTGCTTTTCGGCCCTCGCGACAACTGTCGTCGAGAAAAGCTGAACTATGGACTCCGATTATCCCAGCCAAGCCCTGCAGCCCTCGAGTCTTGTCGCGGCGGCGCGATGTAAATCGTTCGTGATCACGCCAACCCTCGGCAAAGCCTGGGTGCCGGGCGCGTGAGCGGCAACCGGCTGGATCGCCTTTTTGAAAGCCGTTCCAAGGCGCTGTAATTACGTCCTTGCGCTTGCGGTTAATATATCGTTAAGATCATACGGGTTGCGGAGCCTTAAGTACTGTGAGTGCGGACGGTTCTTCTGACGTCCGGGGTGCGAGGTGCCGCCCATGGCAGAGATATCATTTGGCCAGAATCCCAGGCAGCCGCCGCGTCGGGATGCAACTTTCCAGATTGCTTCGGTACATCCAGTAAGCCCGCCCATCGTCACTAGTCACAGCGGACTGCCGCTGCGGTGGCGCGACGGGATGCCGATCGTCGCATCTCCAACGTACTCTGACGATTGTTATGCGGTGCTGAAGCGCGCGATGGATATTGTAATGGCGATCGCAGCGATAGTAGTTCTCACTCCGTTGCTGCTGGGCGTGGCACTGGCGATAAGGCTGACGAGCCCGGGGCCCGTGCTGTTCCGGCAAGTGCGCGCGGGGCGGGACGACACGCTGTTCCAGCTCTACAAATTCAGAACCATGCGCCAAGAGGTGTGCGACCACTCCGGTGTTGCGCAAACAGTGCTCGACGACGAGCGCGTAACCCCCATAGGCCGTTGGCTGCGTTGCTCGAGCCTCGACGAGCTTCCTCAGCTCTTCAACATCCTGCGGGGCGACATGTCGTTCGTCGGCCCTCGTCCGCACGTTGCCGGGCAGCTGGCCGGCGGCAGGCCGTACCGGGCACTCGTCGTCTACTACGACATGCGGCGCAGCGTTCGACCCGGGTTAACCGGCTGGGCGCAGGCGAACGGGCTGCGAGGGCCGACCGAAGATCCGACCAAGGCACGCGAACGCGTGGAGCACGACATGGCATACATCCAGAACGCATCGCTTGTGCTCGATTTGCGAATAATCTTCTTGACGGCCCGCGACGAGTTCATCTCGGGCGGCGGTAGCTAGGTCCTTAACCCAGGCGTGTGACCATGCTAGTCGGGCCCTTTGCAGTCGGTGACGGTTGCTCGGTCCGGTCGGCGCAGTGGTTAATCAAGGCATCGAGCTTGCTGCCCGCCTTCAGTAGGCCTGCGACATCGGCTCTGGCTTTCGACGTTAACCTTCCAAGCTGACCGGTGATGGCGGTCTCGCGGGTCTCATCAACCAGTGGGTTGCTGTTGCTCTTGTGGACCACATTCTCGACCGGTTCGGTGCCCAACAGTTCAGGGGCGAAAATGAAGTAGCGCTCGGCACGCCAGAGAAACTGAGCTTTCGCGTCCGCTGCGTCCTGGTGTCTGTGCCTCGGTTTAAGCCGGATCGCCGCTGACTCCTGGGCGGTTCTGAACCAGTTCTTTCAGCACATCGGGCGAGTTGTACAACTGCCGCTAGTACCGTCGACCTGGGCGAGGGCGACACGCTGCTCGGCCTCCCAAAGTGGGCATACCAAGGCTCGGCAACCGGCCCATTCGTCAACCGTAACTCCTTCGCGACTTTCCTGGCTATGGGGGCAGCGGTCGGAGCGGTCAGGTTTGACCTCGATGGCGCCCGCCGAGTGGAGTACTGACATCTGTGAACCGTGCTTGCTCCTCATCCGAGGGTGAAATACTGTTAAACGGGAGCGCGGCAGAATTCGACGGGAGCACTCGGCCTCCTCTAACTGAAGAACTTCACGCTATTGTTGTAAGGAGCACATTGATGAAGACTGCTCTGGTGCTGGGTGCTGGCGGATTTATCGGTAGCCATCTGGTGAAGCGCCTCAAGCGTGAAGGGTTCTGGGTCCGGGGCGTGGACCTCAAGTTCCCCGCATTTTCCGAGACTGAGGCCGACGATTTTGTCGTGGGTGACCTGCGTGAACAGAGCGTGGTGACCGGCGTGATCGATCGGGGGTTCGACGAGGTCTACCAGTTGGCCGCCGACATGGGCGGCGCAGGGTACATCTTCACCGGCGAGCACGACGCCGACATCATGCACAATTCGGCAACGATCAACCTCAACGTCGCCGACCGGGCCTTGAAGCGGAATATCAAAAAAGTATTCTACTCCTCATCAGCCTGCATGTACCCGGCCTACAACCAGGAAGATCCAGACACTCCGAATTGCGCGGAGTCATCGGCTTATCCGGCCGCCCCCGACAGCGAATACGGCTGGGAGAAACTGTTCTCCGAGCGACTGTTCCTTGCCTACAACCGCAATTACGGCATGACCAACCGGGTGGCGCGCTACCACAACATTTTTGGGCCAGAGGGCACTTGGCAGGGGGGCAAGGAAAAGGCGCCGGCCGCCGTCTGCCGAAAGGTCGCGATGGCAACCAATGGCGGCGAGATCGAGATCTGGGGCGACGGCAACCAGACCCGTTCGTTTCTCTTTATCGACGAGTGCCTCGAGGGGACAATTCGACTCACCCGGTCGGCCTTCGAGGGGCCCGTCAACATTGGTTCAGATGAGATGGTGACCATCAACCAGCTGGTTGACTACGTTTCCGAGATCGCCGGTAAGAAGCTGCATAAGAACCACATAGCCGGACCGACGGGCGTTCGTGGCCGCAACTCCGACAACCACTTAATCGAGGAAAAGCTCGGCTGGCGCCCCTCGCAGTCCCTTAAGGCGGGGCTCGAAAGGACATACGAGTGGATCGAGCGGCAAGCGCACGCCAACTACGAGAGAGTCGCCTGATATTGGCCTGGAGCTGGAGCTCGCCTTGGTGAACAGGCCTCTCAAAGTGTTGTTACACGACTATAGCGGCCATGCGCACTCCGTGCGTCTGGCTCGTGCCGTGTCGGAACTGGGGCAGCAGGTTTCATACGTATCGTTTGCAGGCTTTCCAACTCCGAAGGGAAAAGTCGATGGCGAAGGCGGGGTCCCCGGCGCCTTCAACGCCACGCAGTTGAACATCAGTCGGCCCTTCGACAAGGACAATCTCCTGCGCCGGCTGGTGCAGGAACTGGAATATGCCTCTGTCCTTGAGCAGCACGTTACTGCCGAGAAGCCGGATGTCATCGTCTCGTCAAACTCCCCGATCGCAGTCCAGGAGCGGCTGCTCCACTACTGCCATACGCATGGCGCGGCGTTCGTCTTCTGGTGCCAGGACATCAACAGCGAGGCCATCAGCCGGTTGCTGGGAAAGAAGAACGCGTTGTTGGGCAGGGTGGCGGGATGGCACTACCGGCGCAAGGAGCGTCGGCTGCTCGAGCGCAGCGATGCGCTCGTGTTGATTGCAGAGGGCTTCGCCCACGTCATCCGGGCCGCACCCTGGAACGTCAAGCGTCGCGACATCCATGTGATCGAAAACATCGCACCGCTCGACGAAGTCCCGCAATATCCCCGCGACAACGACTGGTCACTTGCCAACATGCGGCCGGGCCGCAAACGCATCGTCTATACCGGGACCTTGGCGCGCAAGCACAACCCGGACCTGCTGCTTGAACTGGCCAGGCACTTGGACGCCGACGTGCATCTCTTCTCCCAGGGATCGGCGCCGGACTACGTAAAGCAAAAGGCTGCGGCCGAGGGCCTCGACAACGTCTTCGTACGCCCTTGGGCGACGGTGGAGGACCTGCCAAAGGTGCTGGCAGCTGCCGACGTGCTCTACGCCATGATCGAGCCCGACGCGAGCGTGTTCTCGGTGCCCTCCAAGGTGCTGAGCTATCTGGCGGCGGGCCGGGCCGTCCTGGGTTCCATTACTCCGGAGAACCTCGCGAGCGAGACGGTGCTTCGCGCCCATGCCGGCAAGATGGTGGCTCCGGGCGATGTTCCCGGCTTGCTCGCCGCCGCGTCCGGGCTGCTTTCTAACGACGCCGAACGCGAGGCGATGGGGCGAAACGGGCGTCTGTATGCGGAACGAACGTTCCGGGTGGAAGGTGTTGCCGCGCGGTTCGCCAAGATCATTGCCAGCGTGGCCCAGTCCTCCCCACCGTCGACGCGGTGAGCACGCTGCTGTGGATTGGCAAGGCCCCCGGTGACGGGTCAGCCTGCGACGAGGTCTATGACCGCAGGATGATTGTCGCGCTGCTGCAACAGGGTATCGACGTCACGGTTGCCCACCCGCTGCGCGTCGCCAAGACGCAGGAAATTGCCAACCTGGCGTGCGGCTTTCCGCACTATCGCGCTCAGTATATGTCGCGAGCCAACCTGCAGCTGCTTGCTGATGCGGGCATGCGATGGCGATCTGCTCGTGGGAGCCGTTCGACATGCTGGCCTGGCACATGCCGATCCCGACCGTGCCGATCCTCCACAACATTACCAGTCTCGCTGCCCTCGATGTTTCCGGCCCACCGGTAGCACCTGCTCGCATCAGGTGCCGCGGCGTGGCAGCGTCGCGCCTACGGCAGTGGGCGGTTTCCCGCCGTTGCGGTACTGTCGCCGGCCGACGTGGCCTACGGGCACTCGGTGGCTCCCTCCACACGCGTCATCTACGCTCCGCCTGGGTTGCCCGCTGTAGTGGAGCTTGAGGCGGGTGCGGGCTTCCTGCCGGAGCTTGTGCTTTCCGGAACTTTCGACTGGCGACCCAAGCGTCGCGACCTGCTGTCATTCGCGCGCGACTACGTTCGCGGGGGGGCGCCCTGACCCATCTACGCTGACGCCCTGCCAGACGAGGCGGCCGAGCTGCTGAAGGCGAGGCCGATGTCAGAACTGAACCGCGCCGCCGCGATCGTGTCGGCACCGTCCCCGACCGGTTCGTGGCCGGTCACAAACTCAAGGTAGGCGCATACCCTGCGATGAACTACGCAGTAGCCAGTTACGGCTCGCTGCGTCGGTACCCGAGCAGGTGGCCAGCAAGTTCGACCACTTCCGGCTCGAGGATGCTCCGGTCGTCCCGCGCACCGGCACCTACCGCCTCAGCGGCACCATCCGCCTGCAGCCGGGCCAGTCGGCCAACCTCACCCTCTTCGGCGAGGCAAGGCCGCAGCTCAGCTTCGAGCGTACCGCGAACGGAGAAGTCTCCCTACGACTGTGGCGGGGCCCTGTGGCGGATATGCAGGACTTTGCCCATGGCTACAGCGTGCCGCTCGGAGACCTCGACGAGTTCTATATCGACGTCTTTGTTGACAACGGACTTGTGCAGTTCGCGGCGGATGACGGCAGGATATGGGCCACCAACCTGCACTTCCCAGGTGAGGTCGCGGAGCTTGTCAGCCTAAATCGTCATGCGGTTGCTATCGATCGCGAGGTTGAAAGAGCACGAGGTCGCGGGCCGAGCGGCCGATTTCCAGCTTTACGCGGATTGACCATACGTGCCGGGGTGTGAGTGGCCGCTTCTGCCCCTACAAGCGATCCCTTGTTCCAGGGTGATGCACGGCCGGGCAAATGTTCAGGTCTATTCATGGCGATGACCTCGCCATTGCCCTCCCACCGCATTGCTCGAGATGATCGGCGCCCGGCATACCTCCACAGGCCGATTATGGCGGCGCATACTGGACGCTCGGGCAGCGGGGGGAGGGCTGACGGTCTTGAGGTTGTGTCAACAATTGTCTGCGCACGTGGGAGCTATTGCTATGCTTCACAGTGCTCGGCATGGTTCCCGTGCTCCGCCATTATTCGCCGCGCCATGGAAAGCTCTCCCGTTGAAGACAACGACGAAACTCCCCTGGAGATCGTCGTGCAGCTGTTTCCAACGGCGATGCTGGATTGCGTCCGGATGATCGAGGCGCAAATCGAGGCGGCATTCCCGGACGTCGATGTGATCGATCTGAGCCACTGTGTCACTATCACCCTTGCGACGTGGGTGCATGAACTCGACAGGGCCGGGCGGCTCGATATGCCAGCTCCGGACGTCGCCTACGTCTACCAGGCCGGCCGGATTGCAGCCGAGGAGGTGGAGCGGCAGTTGCTTCCTCGCCTCCAGACGACCATCGATGGCTTGAAGCTGGCGTGAATTACCGCGCGAAGCGGTGCGGGGGCGTTGGCGCCAGGCTCATGGGTCGGTGAAAACTAAACGCGGCTGGAGAGCGCAGCAACCGGCAAGTCGGGATCGGTCTGGAGGTGCCTCTGGCGAACGTCTTGCCTCAAGGGCAGGGGAGGAGATCAAGCATAAACGCCGTACTCGAGCTGACGCAGGTAGGTCTCAACGATTTCCATGCCAACCGGGGTGGCGATCAGGTCAATCGGACGGTAACGGTTGAGGCCAATCGCTTGGCTTTCAAGCCACCGCTGCGCTGCCCGGCGAGACCCAAGAAGGGAAGACGCTTTCGCCAGGATAGAGGCGACTTTCCAGGCTCGAGCGCTCTGATCGGCGCTCAGCACGGTTGGCGGTCCATGTTTGCGGCGCCGCAACCGGCGCATGCTCACACCTAGTGCCGCCTCGACGGAAGCCTTGTCTTCGATCTCCGTCAGGTTGCCAAGCAGAGCAAGCAATGCGGCCGCCGGTAGGCCGTCGAGAAGGAGTTGATGGGCGTCAAGCTGACTCTCGAGCCGGTAGCCAAGAACCCGCTGCCCACCGAGCATCTCGATGAGCGGTCTCAACGTCACCGGCACCTCGTCCAGCGGTGGATCTCCTCCGGAACCGCCCATTTTCTCTCCGTTTCATTCAGGATCAGAGACTAGCATGCGACAGCCTGGGGCGCTTGAAAACTAGCCGAACGAGCCCGCTCACCGTCTGGGGCCGAAGCGGCGAACGTTAACCCCGCCCACCAACCAGTCGGTAGGCCCGCCAGTCCGGCATCGGTTGCGGAGGTGCTATGACGCCCTTCATCACGGCGCCGGCTCCGTGACCACCCGTGTAGCTGCCAGGGCGGGTCTTCCAACCCAGTCGAAAGGTCGGATGGTACTTGCCGCATAGCGAGCAGTAGACGCGGGACGCGAGTTCGGCCCTCCGCTCGTAAAAGTCGAATTCCCACCCAAGGCGTTGAATGGCCAACTCGATGCGCAACGGTCCGCGATGGGAGCAGATCCAATAGTTCGAGCAGTCGCAGTCGATGACCTGGTCGCCTCCAGAAATTGCCGCAGGGTTCGGGCCGGTCTTCCCTTCATCGGCATTGGCGATCATGGCCTCGCCGATGTCGGTGCCACCAGCTAGGTCGGGGGCCAGGGAGTTTGGTCGAACACCTTTCTGGCGATGAGGTGGACACGAGACCTTCCTTCTGAACCTCGCCGGTTACTGCCATCATCCGCGAGCCCAGCACAACGGCACGATTGGCTTCGAATACCTTCGGCCAGACGATGATGTTGGCGAGCCCCGTCTCGTCCTCCAAACTCATGAAGATGACCCCGCTTGCCGTCCCTGGCCGCTGGCGGACCAGCACGAGACCGGCGACGGTGACGACGCGTCCAGCCGGAACTTCGCGGAGCTCGCCGGCGGAGATTGTGCGCCTGGCAGTCAGGGTTTCGCGTAGGAACGTCAGAGGGTGTCCCTTTTGCGACAGGCTCAAGGTTCGGAAATCATGGATGATCTGCTCGCCTATGGGCATCGGCGGCAGATTGGCATCGATTTCGGGGTGCTGTTCGGGTCGCCCGGCGGCGACGAACAACGGCAGGTTCTCGGCGCCGTCGCCGCCCCTTAAGCCGCCGACGGCCCACCTGGCGTCCTGCCTCTCGAGACCAAGGGATCGGAAGGCGTCTGCGTCGGCAAGCTTCTCGAGGGTCGACTGTCCCAGGCCAGTTCGTAGCCACAGATCGCGAACGCTGTCGTAGCCGCGTCCGCGTCGCGCGACGATCAGGTTCGCCTCTTCGTCGCTAAGTCCTTTGACAAAGCCGAGACCGAGCCTGATGGCCTGGATCGAGCGAATGTCCTCGCGCATATCCGCATGTTGTCGCCAGATGCGGTCGGCACCCAGTGTCCCGGATTCCAGGACCGACACCAGATCGGACCGGTTGATGTCCACGTTTCCAACCGAAGACGATCTCATCGAGGGGATGGTCCGGCTGATGGAAACTGGCCCCGGACTTCCCCGGACCGGTCAACATCGGCAATCCGGGCAAGTTCACAGTGCGCGCACTTGCCGAAAGGCCGCCCGCCTGACCGGCAGCCGCTCGGAGATGGTATTTCTTCTCATTCCGCCGACGATCCGCGTCAGCGACAGCGACATCACACTGGCGCGTGAGAAGCTCGGATAGGCCCCAAGCGTCGACCTCGAAGCCGGAATGATCCGCACCATCGCCTACTTCCGCAACCTGCTGGCCGCCTGATCATGCGCGTCGCGGTTGTGGGCGGTGCAGGCTATTTCGGAAGTGCAAGCAGCCGGGCGCAGTCACCGGTCGACATCTCTTAACTGAGCTACCCAAACCAGATCTCGCCGTGGCTCACGCGCGGGTTTAGGCGTCACGGCCGATGGATACTCGGCGCGGATGGCTGAGCATGACGGTCGACACCAAGCCAAAGATCGCTGCCTCGGCAATGAAGTGACGATCGGCACGCCAGAGAAGCTGAGCTTTCGCATCTGTCGAGTCTGTGTTCGTGGCTGTGCCTCGGTCTAGGCCAGATCGCCCTGGATTTCGGAGCGGATTCTGAACAGTTCTACTTTTTTCAGCGCGTCGGGCGCTATGGCCGGCTTCGTTGCGGAGTTACTTTGTCCCGGCCTCAGGTTCGATCGCGGTATCAACTGAAACGCCAGTTGTACAACCGCCGCCAGTACCGTCTATTGCGCTCTCGCGCTGAGTTCGCTCGGGCCTGAGTAAGCCCACGATATTTGACTAAAGCTCAACAGCCAGCTAGCGTTTGGAGCGGTATCGTTTTTGAGGATGATGCAAATGGTGCGCCTGTTAGGTACGATTGCCATGGTCCTGCTCATCTCTGCCGCAATTGCCCAGGAGACTGCGGCAATTGATCCGACGCCGCAGACGGCGGCTATTCGGGCACCTTCCATCGGTCCGGCGTAGCAACCGCTCGCGGCGGAAGCCGGTGATGGAACCGGAGCGCAGCTGGAGATCGTCAAATTTGGGCGCTTGGTGTGCTGCCTGCGTCGGTTTGTTGATGCTCGTGGCTTCCCTTGCCCTCCTTGTGTTTGAGGCGCGGCCGTATTTCACCTCCGGGCTCAGGCTGGATCAGAAGATTGCCGCCGTCTCCACCGGCCAGTTGGAGCCGGGGCTGTCGTTCAATTCGCAAACTCTGGTGCTTGACGACTGTCGGCAGGTCCTGACCGCCGTTCGGGTGCGGGTGATGGCGGCCTCGGACAAAGCGCCGTTGGCGGGCCACTGCGCGGTCGTCTCGCGTTTTGTTGCCGATCGGTCGCCCCTCAATTCGTATGCCCGATACGTCCAGGCGCTCGCGGCGGTATCATCTGGGCGAGAAGCAGAACTCGCCGATAGTCTGCTGGCCTCCCAGCGCACCGCCCCCTGGGAGGCATGGCTCGCGGGATTGCGTATCGAACTCGCTGCGCGCTATTTTGATCTGCTGCCCGAACCAGCGCAGACCGCCTACAAATCGGACCTGACGGCCGCGGCCTCGAGTAGCGGAAGCCTATCGTCTGTCGTGGCTGCGTATCGCAGGTATGCGGGGCAACGCCAGATGATCACCGCAGCCGTCGAGCAGCTTCCAGCAGCCATGCAATCGGCCTTTTTAAGCCAGGTGCGCTCCAGCAACCGGGTTACCCCATGACTTCTGCGGGAGAGCCTTCAAGGCCGAAAACCTTGTCGTTGGGGGCGAGACCGGTGCCTTCAGCCGCGATATCAGGTCGTGGACGGGCGTCGCACGAGCATGGCCTGAACGCTGCCCTAGGGGTCGTGATAGCCTGCTGGCTTCTTCTCATGCCCCTCCCCCTTGGCAGTGCTCGCCCCGCATACTGGTTGATCAATGCCGCGGCCGTTGGTGCCATCGGTTTGTGGTACTGGTGGTCGCTTGCGAGGTTGGGTGCGGGAGTGCGCTTCGGGTTGCGCTCGGTTCCTATCGCGGCGCTGATCTACCTGCTTCTGATCGTTTGGATCGCTGTCCAGGCGCTGCCGCTGGGCTTCGCGCCCGCTATCTCGCTCGCGGATGGCCTTCATTTGGCTTGGCCCGCCATCAGCGTTGCTCCCGACACAAGCTGGCTTGTGCTGCTCCAAGTCCTGACGTACGGCGCCTGCTTCGCCTTGATCATGCAGGTGGCCGCCAATCGAGCGCGAGCTCAGTCACTGCTCGAACTGATCTTTTTTGGCGTTGCTGCCTACGCGCTTCTCGGGCTGGTACTGCTTGCCGAGGGCGACACGCTGCTCGGCCTCCCAAAGTGGGCATACCAAGGCTCGGCAACCGGCCCATTCGTCAACCGTAACTCCTTCGCGACTTTCCTGGCTATGGGCGCAGCGGTCGGAGCGGCGCTCCTCACTTGCGCAAACACGCGCCTCCTTCCTCAATCTCGCTGGATGCGCCTTGCGCTTGTCCTGGCAGGTCTATTGATTGTTGGTACAGCAATACTCGCCACTAGGTCCCGGATGGGCGCCGCATCCGCCGCTATCGGTATCCTGGTCTCCTTGCTTGCCGGAGGCACTCGGGCGAGATGGGGGTTGCTCCGCTGGCTCGCTGTCGGGGTGACGACGGTGGCCTGTGCGGCCGCTATGGCGTGGGCGTTCGGGAGCGGGGTCCTCGAGCGCATCATCACCGTCGGGGAGGACACTGCCGACGGTCGCGCCGTACTCTATTCCCAGGTGTTGGACATGATCCGCGACCGTCCGTTCGTTGGTTTCGGCGCTGGCACGTTTGAGCAGGCTTTCCCACTATACCATCATCTGCCTCTCAGCACTGACGTGCTCTGGGACAAGGCGCATTCGACCTACCTCACGCTGTGGACCGAACTCGGTCTTGTCGGCGGGTCGCTTCCGTTACTGGCTATCGCGATCATTGCGATCCAACTGGTGTCGTCGCTGAAGCGAAGCGAGGAGTACTGGTCTCCGTCCGCGGCGGGGTTGGGCGCCATCGCTGTCGTTGCGATACATTCGTTGGTCGACTTCAGCATAGAGATCCAAGCCGTCGCAGTACTATTCGTGGTCCTGCTGGCGCTCGGTGTCGCGCAGAAGCGCATCGGAACGGGCCAATGATCTGGAGCAAGCTGGCCATCCTGAAGGACCTGGTTCGGCCGGCACCGGCAAAGGTCGAACCCAGAGGACGCCTCCAGATCGATGTCGGAGAACGACCGATCTACGCGATCGGCGACGTTCACGGTTGTCTCGCCGCGCTCCGTGCACTTGAGGCGAAGATTACCGCTGACGCGAGGAGCCACTCCCATCGTCCGCTGGTGGTCATGCTTGGCGATGTTGTCGATCGCGGCCCGGCGTCAGCCCAGGTCATCGACCATTTGTTGACCACTACGCCCGACTTCGACCGGATCTGTCTTGCCGGCAATCATGAGTTGGCAATGGCGGCGTTCTTGCGCGCCCCCCGCCGACGCCACGAGTGGCTGGACTTCGGTGGGCTTGAGACTTTGCTGTCTTACGGGATCGAGGAAACTGCCCTCCACCAGGCCCTCGGCAGGGTCGATCGTCTCCGAGCCTTGGTCGATAGTCATATACCGGGCGATCATCGGCAGTTCCTAGATGAGCTGCCGGTTCTGCTCGAAACGCGTCAGCACATATTTGTGCATGCCGGCCTGCGGCCGGGCACCCCTATCGAAATTCAGCATGATTCCGATTTGGTCTGGTTTCGAGACGGTTTTTCGTCAGACTATGCGGAGTTTGGCAAGACTATCGTCCATGGCCATACCCCGGTTATGGAGCCGCTGCTTTCGAAACATCGCATCTGTGTCGATACGGGGGCGTATGCAACGGGTCGGTTGACGGCGGTGAAGTTGGTGGCAGGTAACGGGCCGCTCGTGCTGACGGTCGGTCCGACAGCGTCTGAAGGAGGCAATCATTCGCGTCGCTGACCCACCGATCGAGAGGATCGCAGTGCCCGAGCCGGGAGTCGATGTGCGAAGCATCCTTGGCATGCTGCGCCGACGGATGTGGCTGATCATCATCACCACGCTCGTTGTGGTTGGCGTGGCCGGCGGCGTTGCGGCTAACTTGAAGAAAGTTTATGCGGCGTCCGCCCTCGTTCTGTTCGATCCGAGCAGCAAGGATCTGCTCGCTGACAGTACGCAGATGACAACTTTGTCAGACTCTTCGCGCGTTGACAGCGAAGTCGAACTCGCCCGGTCGGAGGCGACGATCAGCCGGTTGGTCGAGGACTATGGGCTCGTCAAGGACGACGAGTTCGGAGTGCAGATTTCTCTATGGGACAAACTGCTTGCGTTCTTCCGCATCGCCGAGCCTACGATGCCCGGCCCAGATGCACTGGTTAAGAACGTCACCAATCAGGTGAGCAACGCAGTCAGCGTCCGCCGCAACGGCCTGACTTATGTGATGGCCTTCCAGGCGACCACCCAATCGCCCGAAAAGTCTGCCACACTCGCGAACGCTCTCGCGGAAACCTACATCAGAATGCAGCTCGAGGGGAAAATCGCGAGCGTTCAGACTGCATATGACGTTGTCACCGCACGAATTGCCTCTGCACAGACCTCACTTGAGGGGGCGGAGAGGGCGTTTGACGGGTTCATCGACAGCAACCTGGATGCAATCGCAACCGCTACAGGTAGCACAAAGCTGGTAGACATTCGGCGCCAGCTCTCGTCGAGCGTCGCAACGGCGGATCAGCTGCGGTCTAAGGTATCACTGGCGTCAGGTGCACTCGATCGTGGTGACTGGACGACGGTCAGTGACGCACTAGCCAGCGAAGCGGTGCGACAGTACGAGCTCAGGCGACAAGAGCTGCAGACAGCACTGGCGGGAGCCGCCGACGGCTCGCTCGGCGCAGTGAACCTGCGAGCTGAACTTGCCAAGGTTGAGGAGCAGTTTGCTGCCGAAGCACGTCAGGCGGTCGCCGGCCTGCGGAACGACATCGCCGAGGCGCAGGCTCGGTCAGCCGACCTGCGTTCCGAACTGCGCACGACTGTTCAGGACAGTGATCTGCCGGCAGGCCTGCGGACCGATCTCTACAGGTTGCTCCGCGAGGGGGAAATCGCGAAAAGCCAGTACGACGCGCTCCTCTCAAATCAGAAAGACTTCGGCACGAGAACTTCCTTACAGGTCCCCGACAGCCGGATCGCATCTCCCGCAGTGCCGCCCAGCGAGGCATCGTTTCCGAATGTCAGGGTGATCGTGGCGCTGGCGGCCGCGATCGGGCTGGGACTCGGGCTGGCACTGGCGTTCTTGCTGGAAAATTTCATCGGCGGGTTTACCGACGAGCGTCAGCTTGAAGCCGTAAGTGGCGCCAAGGTTGTGGCCGCCGTTCCGCGTCTGCGTCCGATGCGGCACAATGAGCACGAAGCGAGCGTGTCGTCTTATGTGCCACATGCGCCGTTGTCGGTGTTCGCCGAGACCGTGCGGCGTGCGCGCATCGGCGTCGATCAGGCGCTTCGGCGCCATCGCGGGACGTCACCAGAGGGAGGCGCGGTGATCATGGTCGCCTCGTCGGCCCCCGGGGAAGGCAAGACCACCTTGGCGTTGTCACTCGCCCGCACCTACGCCCTTTCGGGCGTGCCAACGCTGCTCATCGATTGCGACCTTCGCAAGCCTGGCATTCATCAGCAGTTGGGCCTCTCCCCTTTGTCCGGTCTGTTGGACTATCTTGGAAAGGGCGACGATGCCCCGGACCTCACCTCCATCATCGTCACGGACGATGAAAGCGGCGCGCAGATTGTCCCTGGCTCTCGACGCAGCGACATCCCAACCGACCAGTTGGTGGCGAGCGCGAGCTTTGCGCGGTTGATCAAAGCGGCGCGGCGGACCTTCGACGTCGTGATCCTGGACACAGCGCCGGTCGGCCCGGTCGTCGATAGCCTCTACATTGTGCCACATGCCGACGTGGTTGCATTTGTGGTGCGGTGGGCCGCTACTCCCCAGCAGGACGTCAAGGAGGCGATGCAGGCGATACGAGACGCCAAGCCGCCAGGGACTGAGTTGGTGGCCATTCTCAGCCAGCAACGCTCGGGTATCCGCGGCTACTACAATAAATCAAAATACGCCGGCTATTACTCGAATGGCTGAGCATCGCTGCAGCATAGGTCCACACCGACAGGCTGGCCAGTGTTGGGCGTCCCTGGCGCCGGTCGGCATTGGCTGACGCAGGTCCACGGTCGGCTGGGGTACCGACCTTCTATCCGGTTGCCGTTCCAGCAGAAGTCGGGTTTCCCCGCCCTTTTGTCGGTGAAGTATCCATGCTAGGAAAAGAATTCGGCCCCATGGGTGGTGTAGTTGTCACGCTCGAGCGTGCAAGGGCCGCTGCTGGTGGCAGAATCCACACGAGGGTGCGCATGCGTTATCGGATTGTGCTGGCCGCGAATATCGCTCTCGCTCTGGTGGCGACGCCGATCTGCTCCGTGGCACAGGATGGAGTTGATCTGGTCACCCTGGCGGCAGAGAACCCAAACGGTTTCGTCAAGACTGTGCAGTCTGAGCTGGCTGGTCTGGGCTACCCTGATCTCCCGCAGCATGGGATGTTGGACAGTTCTACGATTGCCGCCATCAATGCGCTGTGCCGCAAGGCAGATGTGCTCGCCAAGTGCCAGGCCGGACCACTTTCCCCGGTTGGTGCTGACGCAGTGGTCAGTGCGCTCACCGCCGCAAAGGCATCTCAGGCTGCTGCCGCGGCTCCCGTTGAACCGGCGGAAGCAGCTAACCCCACAAACGCGACAGATGCTCCCGCCCCCGCAGAGGCGCCGGCCGCTCCCGCTCCGGCAGCAGAGGCTCCAGCCACTCCTGCCCCAACTGCTCCTGCCGCTCCAGAGGAGGCTCCAGCCGCCGCAGACGCTCCAGAGGAAGCTCCAGCCGCCGCAGCGGCACCCGAGGAAGTTCCTGCCGCTCCTGCGCAGCCGTCTGACGGAACGCCCGTTTCCAGCAGCGACTGGTATGGAGGCACGGAGAACGGGCTGACAGCAACTCCAGTCGCGTCCGGTGACACCGGCGTGACATTCTCAATCGACGGCGTGGCGACGGGGAAAGGCTGGGTCAATGCCTATGCCAGTCCCTACATCGAAGCAAAACCGGGGAGCGCCTGGACCTTTAAGGTCGACGCTTCGTTCACATCCGAGGCAAACGCCGGAACGGCAGTCGTGCGCATGGCTGCCCATCTGGCAGATGGAACGTACATTTCGGAGCTCGGCAAGGGCATCCCCTTGGTGGGAGACGGTCCGTTCGTCTTTTCCGGCGTGGCGCCCGACCGCACCGAGTTCGTCGCGGCCTTTATCCAGATGATCTATCCCGAGGGCACCGAGGTGAACAGTCAGCTGAAGATAGTTTCCGCCTCGATTGGCCGGTGAGGCGGTGCCAGCCCTTCGATCGACTTGAGTAGGTGAATGTCTAAGTCGAGACGTGACCTGCTGGTGGGCGGTATCGGCTCCGTGACGTCCCGTCTGATCTGGCTCGCCGCCGTCCCGGTTGTCGCACGCCTCTATTCACCATCGGACGTCGGAAGCTGGCCCCTCGTCACCGCGCTAGCTGCGATCGTTGCGGTTCTGGGAACGCTTCGCCTGGATCTTGCTATCACGATTACACACTATACGCGGCGTGCGCAGACGCTGGTGTTTGCCACATCGGCGCTAACCCTGACCGTGGCGCTGGTGATGGCACTCTTGATTTCGCTCTTTCCGGTAGTCTCTTCGCAGGTCATGGGCGTGGAGGGGAGCGGCCCGATCCTCTACGCGTGTCCTCTCTTCATCATGTTCACCAACCTCGCGACCATCCTCCAGGCCTGGTTGCTGCGGAGCAAATCGATTGCCGCGATAACAATCGCCAATGCCAGTGCGCCGCTGGTGACAGTCGCCGCTCTGCTCGTGTTCGGGTTCGTTTTCGGTCCCAGCGCAGGCAGCTTCGTGGCCGCTTATCTGTGCGGCCTGATGGCGCCCCTTGCGACCATGGCTTACGCGGCGGTGCGCAATGGATTGTTCAAGGGCCCGATCGCGCTCTCGAGCGGTGCAGTCTGGAGCTCGATAAGGCTCTACAGAGCCTACCCGATCTACACCGTACCCCTTTCACTGGTAGCAGTCGGAAGCGAACGCCTCGTGCAATTGTGGATAGCAAATGCCTACTCACTGGAAGCCTTGGGCGTATTTTTCCTTGTGCGCCAGGTTTTGCTGTCACCGATCTACGCCGCAACGGCTCCGTTGCAACAGGTGGTGTTCGCCAATCTGGCCCGAATTCCTTCGCCCGCCGAACGGAGAGCTTTCATCCAGCCGATTCTCGAGACCGCAATGGCCCTCGCTGGCATTGCCATTGGCCTCGGCTTCACTCTCGTCCCCGTGCTCATCCCGGCTCTCCTCGGCGAGCGGTTCGCAGCGGCTGCCGACTTTTCACACTGGATTATGCTCGGAATATCCTTACTCGTGGTCACGATCTGGACAGCTCGGCTTTACGACGTCGCCCGTCGCATCCCGCTCTCCTCGTACATGAACGTCGCCTATTATGGACTGGTCGTCGTCTCCGTAATCGTCGCGTACGTCCTTGAGTTGCAGTTGCACGACTTCGTTGCTCTCTACGGCGTCGCGCTGTTCGTCGGCTATGCAATCTTCATCCTCGTCGCTTTGAAAGTCGCCTCGTTTAGCTGGGGCACCATTGGCCTCGCCTTCGTCTGGCTGTTCGCGACAATTGCAGCGAACCTCGGATTGGCGGCGGCGGCTAACGCGCTGTTCGGGGGGCTGGCGGCCGTCGCCGTCTCAGCCGTATTCGCCGGGTCGGCTGGGATCGCACTGACAGTGCGGCTCCTACGGGCGATGTAATGATGTACACTCGCGTATCTGGGCAGCAAAGGGGTCCCCACAATGGACGCCAATCGAGTCACCTAAGGGTGGTCCGGAACAGCAGCGGAGCTGGAGGGAGTTTCCGCCTCGATTGGCCGGTGAGTCCGCGCCAGGACGTTGGTCGACCTGAGTTTGTGAATGTCTAAGTCGAGACGCGACCTGCTGGTGGGCGGTCTTGGATCCATGACGTCCCGTCTGATCTGGCTTCTGGCCGTCCCCGTGGTCGCACGCCTTTACTCGCCTTCGGATGTCGGGAGTTGGCCGCTCGTCACCGCAGTAGCCGCGATCGTTGCAATTCTGGGAACGCTTCGCCTGGATGCTGCAATCACGATCACTCACTATACGCGACGTGCGCAGACGCTGGTCTTCTTCACATCGGCACTCACCCTGAGCGTGGCGCTGGTGATCGCCTTTTTGATTGCGTTTTTCCCGACAATCTCTTCGCAGGTCATGGGCGTAGAGGGGAGCGGCCCGATCCTCTATGCGTGCCCGCTCTTTATCGTATTCACCAACCTCACGGTCATCCTTCAGGCGTGGTTGCTGCGCAGCAAATCCATCGCCGCGATAACAATCGCCAATGCCAGCACGCCGCTGGTGACGGTCGTCGCCCTGATCGGGTTCGGATACGCTTTCGGCGCCAATGCAGGGAGCTTCGTGGCCGCCTATCTGTGTGGCCTGATGGCCCCGTTTGCGGCCATGTCCTTTGCTGCGGTGCGGACCGGATTGTTCAAGGGGCCGATCTCCCTCTCGGCCGGTTCGATCTGGAGTTCAATCCGGATTTACAAGGCCTATCCCATCTACTCCGTGCCCCTTTCACTGGTCGCTGTCGGCAGCGAACGCCTAGTGCAATTGTGGATGGCAAGTGCCTATTCACTGGAGGCACTGGGGGTGCTTTTTCTGGTACGCCAGATCTTGTCATCTCCGATCTCCGCCCTGACCACGCCGCTGCAACAGGTGGTTTTCGCCAATCTGGCGCGAATTCCGAACCCGGCTCAGCGGATAGCATTCGTCCTGCCCATTCTCGAGACCGCCATGGCGCTGGCCGGAATTGCCATTGGCCTCGGCTGGGTTCTCGTCCCGATCATTATCCCTGTTCTGCTGGGCGACCGGTTCGCAATGGCCGCCGACTATTCGCACTGGCTCGTGCTCGGCATGGCTTTGCTCTTGGTCAGCACATGGATCGATCGACTGTATGATGTCGCTCGCCGCGTTGCGCTCTCCACCTACACGAACATGGCGTACTATGGGCTGGTCGTCGCCTCGGTCGCTGTTGCTTACTTCGTGAAGCTGCCGGTCGACGACTTCGTGGCGCTCTATAGCTTGGCGCTGTTCATCGGAAATGCAGTCTTCATCCTGGTCGCTTTGAAAAGTGCTTCCTTCAGTTGGCGCGACACTGGGCTCGCCTTTGTCTGGCTCTTCGCGGCAGGCGCGGCGAGCCTGGGGGTTGCGGCGACGACGAACCTCCAGTTCGGTGGTCTGGTTGCAATCGTGGCCTCAGCCGTCATTGCCGGCCCGATCGGAGCAGCACTCGTGGTGCGTCTGTTGCGCGCAATGTAGATTGATGACGAAAACATAGTTACCATCCACGGAAAGGGGTAACTGGCAATGGAATCCAATCAGGCGGTCTACTATCGCTCCCGCATCGTACGGAAGTACGCGGAAGAGGCCGCGCAAGGTCTTACGACGCCGGAAGAATTCTGCCTAGAGCTGGTGCCGGCGAGTTCTCGCAGCTCTGTGCTCGACATTGGAATTGGTGGCGGCAGAACAACCGGTGCGATTTCGGCTCAGTTCGAACGGTACGTCGGAGTTGACTATTCGGCTGCGATGATCGACGCGGCAAAGAACATCCATCCAGGCAGGGATCTGCGTGTCATGGACGCTCGCGAGCTACAGTTCGGCGACGGCGAGTTTGATTGCGTCGTGTTCTCATTCAATGGCATCGATAGTGTTGGCAGCTACGAGGATCGGCACAAGATATTCAAAGAAATCGCTCGAGTTCTGAAATCAGGCGGATACTTTATCTACTCGACCAAAAACATACGATACTGGAAGATGCCGGAATGGAAGAATAGTTTCTGGCATCCAGCGATATTTCTGAGCTGGAAGTCGCCGTTCCGCGCCATCCCGAACCGAATCCGGAATTTCTGGAAGCAATCAATCGACGAGGACCTGGGAATAGCCTTTGTAAACGAGCAGGGGCACGGCTTCAGTTTTGTTCACGCCTATGTCGAAATCGAGAAGGAGCTCAATAAGCTGAAGACGTATGGGCTCTTTTCTGTCGAGACAATCGGCTCCCTTAAGGCGGCAGCGGGGTACGACAAAGACGACGAGTGGGTCTACATTGTCGCGCAGAAGCACTGAGCCGTCAGACCAACGGTGGCGTCCCAATGTGGGATACACGGGCCGCGGGTCAGGAGGGGCTGGCGAACTCTTCCTTTTGCAGGAAGCGACGACGCTGTGGGAACCATTTGCCTCCGACACGCCGGGCGAGCAGATCGCAGCCGTCATAGCCGAGAGCAAGGATGCTGGTGACCGAGAGAGGATAATAGCGAATCGCCGAGTACGGATGCGTCACCACCGGCCAGTGCTTTTGCCAGTATTCGGCTCTACCGAGAAATTCGAGGCCCGAGAGCCCCTGCTCGAAGGCGTGACGTATGGTCTCATGTGCCAGGACGGCGCCGGGAGACCATTTGGCAAACTGTTCATCATATCCGATCTTCAGTTCCCAAAGCGAGTTTGCGAACTCGACGGCCATGCGGACTGCTGCGATCGCATCTCCGACGCGCAGCAGGTGCAATCGTAGGATGCCGAGCTCCGCCGCCTTCCGTCCGTAATCAGTGTAAAATTTGAGTATGCGCGGATCGGATAGGATCGCCGTGCCGTTGCGACCCTTCCACCCCCCGCCTTCCACCAGAAACACCCGGTGCAATGCGTCGTCGACGTTTGAGAGATCCGGTGAAATGACCTCAAGGCGGACGGGGCCGGATCGCTCCGCCAGCCGTGTTTTTCGGCGCAGGGTTTGCCGGTTTTGGGATGTCATGCGCTGCTCGAACTCAGCCCAGGTCCCCACAATCGAAACACTCGCTGTGGCGGTGTTCCGTGGATTTGAGAAAAACGGGCCACTGCGAGCGCTCGTTGCGGATTGAAGCGACCGCATCTCAGGGGATTCGTCGCGCAGGCGATTGAGCCACAGCGGCACGGGATGCCGCACGATGCCCTCAACCAACGCCGCCAAGGAAGCATCGTCGGCGTAGAGGATCGCGTTCGGCTCCGCAGTCTCGCGGCCGATGACGACCAACCGCGGAATTCCAAAAGTCCGCTCGACCATCAGGGGCGCGATCGCGCGCAGCGTGCCGCTTTCCCGCACCACAAACGTGGCAAGCTTGCGCCCTTCACCAAAGGCGTTCCAACCCGCGTCAAACCATTCGAAACTGTGCAATGGAGTGGCGAACCGCTCGGCAAGCGCATTCCAGTCGTCTTTAAGGGCGACGAATGCTGCAGGGTCCGAAACGATGTCAACAGTGAGCATGGGGGCATCGTCGCAGTGTCAGCAGGACATCGAACATCGCAGGCCAATGTCGACCGCTGTCCGAAACTTCAGTGAAAGTACGACGAAAATTGCCTCTTCGTCTATTATTTTGGCGCTCAAGCGTTAATCTGCCTGGCCTGCCCAACATCGAGCAGAGCGTGCGATCGCAGCCGCTACGCGCTGACGCAAGGGGAGTTACGACTTGGTTGATCAAGCCGCCACGAATACCAGCTACAGCCTATTTCAAGAGCCTTGGTGGCTAAATCTGGCGAGCGGCGGCAACTGGGACGAGGTGGTGGTCGAGAACGGCGGGGTCTCGGCACGGCTGCCTTATTACGTCAAGCAACGCTACGGCTTCAAAATTCTTGCCCAGCCACATCTTACGCCTCGCTTGGGACCATGGTTTCGACCTTCCAGAGAAAATGGCTCCAGCCAGTATTCGGAGCAGTACGAGCTTGCCGCCGAGCTGATTGCCAAGCTGCCCCCCTTCGATGTCTTCCGGCAGAATTGCTGCCCTGAATGGGACAATTGGCTACCGTTTCACTGGGCCGGCTTCTCACAACAGACGCACTACACCTACCGGCTGAATGACCTCACTGACCTTGACGCGGTGTGGTCAGGGTTCCATCGGGATTCATGGCGCCTCATCAAAAAGGCGCAAAAGGAACTGGAGATCGTCGTATCAGACGATGTCGACCGGCTCTGCGACATGCACGAACTGACCTACCAACAACGCGGCCAACCGATGCCTTACCGACGCGACGTACTGTTCAAGATCGTGGACGGCGCGCTTCGAAGCGGGCATGCACGCTTCGCCTTTGCGCAGGATGAGAAGCGAAATGTCCATGCCGTCAACTTTATCGTTTACGATGAGCGAGCGACGTACTACCTGGTTGGCGGATCGGATAGACAGTTCAGAGACAGCGGAGCGCCTACGCTGCTGATTTGGGATGCAATTCAATTTGCCGCAAAATGGTCCTTAATCTTCGATTTCGAAGGATCGATGGATCGGGGCATTGAACAGTTCTTCCGCAGGAAGTTCAGTCCGCAGTTAACGCCGCTTAATCGCATTTACAAGCAGCGAGGCTTATTTGGGTTGGCGAGACACGTGCGCGATGGGCTGATCGCTTTTTCCGGTGGCACCCCACACCAGATGTAGCCACCTCGCGGTCTGCGGCCGATCGGACGATCTCACAGCGGGCAGGTGCCCGACGTGCTCGCAAGACTACACGCGGCTGGCCGAGGCTGTAGACTGAGCGACTGCTTGGCAACCACTCCGGGCCGCTGGTAACCACAGCAACATCGACTTTATTGCCTCAGTCGAACCAACGCTTTATGGTTTGTTGCTCCCGTCCATAGGGTTCAGTTTCTGCAAGGTGCGACGTGCCTGACAACGACGAGCAGCGAAGCAGCTGGACGCTGTTCGAGGAGCCGTACTGGCTTGACGCGGTGGCGCCCGGCCAGTGGCATGCCGTCGAGGTCAAGCAGGACGGGCAAGTCATCGGGCGGCTTCCTTATGTGACGAAGCGACGTCTTGGCTTGTCGGCCTTAACGACCCCCGGGCTGACCCCTTGGGGTGGGCCGTGGATCAGACCCGCCGGTGCAAAACCCGCCAACGAGCTGGGGCACCAGCACGAGATACTGGAAAAGCTGATCCAGGGCCTGCCGCAAGTCGACCGTGTCACGATCTCGTGCGCGCCGGAGTTCCAGAACCTTATGGCATTCCATTGGGCAGGGTACGGCCTGAAGCTGGGTTACACCTACCGGCTCGCCGACCTCGATGACAGCCAACGCCTTTGGGACGACATGCGAGAAAACGTTCGTCGCATCTGCAGAAAGGCCGAAAAGCTCACTGTGATCAATCGTGAGCGTGATGTGGGCACAGTCATCGCAGCGATGGAGAAGACCTTCAAGCGGCAGGGAATGGACATGTCGGGATTGTTTCCGACACTAGAGCGGATCGACGAGACCATGGGGCGGCGAAACCAGCGCGCCATCTATGCCGCGGAAGACGCCCAGGGCCGCATCCACGCCGCCGTGTACATTGCTTACGACGATCGCCATTCTTTTTATCTTTGCGGCGGCGGTGACCCGGAACTCAGAAACAGCGGAGCCCATGCGCTTACCCTGTGGTATGCCATCAAGGATACTGCCGGCCGATCCCGCGTGTTTGACTTCGAGGGCTCGATGGTTCGCAACATCGAAACCTTCGTACGAGGTTTCGGACCACGTCAGGTACCGCGGTTTACTGCATCCCGCTCGCGAGCCGCAATCAAGGTGCTGGAGGCTATCGGTTTTGGGTAATCTTGCTGCCACCCCCGTAAGGCCGCCGATCCTGATGCGTCCTTCGATTTCGAATGGCGGTCTGTCGCAGAGTAGCGAAAGCGCCTCAGTCGCCAAGCTGCAACTGCCGAGAGGCGATGAGTGGCCCACCACCAACGGGCCCCGCCCGTTGTAAGCACAAAGGGAAGACCTTGGGATGGCCGTTAGTTTTCTGGATCTCAACAAGCAGTATTTGACAATGAAGGCCGAGATCGACGCCGCGATTGCGTCGGTGATCGCCGATGGTACCTTCATCAGGGGGCCGCACGCCGAGCAGTTTGAGGCGGAATTTGCCGCATATCAGCGGGCGCGTTACTGCATCGGCTGTGCCAACGGAACCGATGCCATCGAAATGGCGCTGGAGGCACTCGACCTGCCGAAGGGTTCGGAGGTCATCGTTCCGGCCAACACCTTCATATCGACCTCGGAAGCGGTGACCCGAGCTGGCCTGAAGGTCGTGTTCTGCGACTGCGATCCGGGGGACTACACGATCTCGATCGAAGGATTGCAGGGCAAGATCACCTCGAAGACGTCTGCAGTCATCCCGGTGCACCTCTACGGACAGCCTTGCGATATGGAAGCTGTGATGCAGATCGCCAGCCAGCATGGCCTGAAGGTGATCGAAGACTCGGCCCAGGCTCACGGCGCCGAGTTCCGTGGGCAACGCGTCGGGACGTTCGGTGATTTCGGAACGTTCAGCTTCTACCCAGGCAAGAACCTCGGCGCATACGGCGACGCCGGGGTCATGGTCACTGGCGACGAGCGCCTTGCATCGAGGGTACGCATGCTCGGCAACCACGGCCGCATCAGCAAATACGATCATGAGTTCGAGGGGCGCAACTCGCGGCTGGATGGGATGCAGGCCGCGATTCTGTCGGTCAAACTGAGCCGCCTGGATGACTGGATTTCAAAGCGTATTGCTGTCGCTGAAGCATACTACGACCTGCTTTCCGGAGTTGGCGACCTGGTATTGCCAGCGAGGCGCCAGGGGACACGGCATGTCTATCATCTGTTTGTGCTGCGGACGTCCCAGCGCGACGCATTGCGCAGCCACCTGAGCGATCGCGGCATTGAGACCGGTATCCATTATCCAAAAGCGCTGCCGAAACTGCAGGCTTACGCCCATTACGGTCAGGCTTCCGAGCCGTTTTTCGCCAATCGGGCAGACAGCCAACTGCTCAGTCTGCCGATCGGCGAACATATGTCCCCTGACGATGTGCGGGAGGTCGCAGCGGCCTGCATCGCGTTCTTTCAGAAGAGCTGAGAACTCGTCGTGGCAGAGAGACACGAAGTGATCACCCACCCCGAGGCCTTTCGCGCCGGAGCGGCCTTTGTTGACATTACCCCCTCCAAGCCGTTGCCACTGGCGGGTTACCGGAATCGCCACGGGCCATACACGCACGTCGCCGATCGCCTCGAAGCGAACGCCGTTGTGCTGCGGCAGAACGACGGTTTCATTGTATTCGTAGGCTGTGACCTGCTGTTTGTCGGGCGCGCGCTTCGTCAGCGGCTCGAGGCGCTATTGAGCGACATCCCGCCCGAGCGCCTCTTCATCAGCGCCACGCACACGCATTTCGCCCCCGCTACTGATGCACCCATGCTGATGCTTGGGCGCGTCTCGCCGGAGTATGTCGAACGGGTCGCGCAGCAAATAGCGGCGATGGTGCGGTCACTGCTGCAAGCAGCGCTACCGGCAGTCACCGTTCACCAACGGTTGGGTAGTGCGAATTCTGCGATCCACCGTCGACTGCCGGTGGAGCGCCTGCGTTTGCGCCTGCCACCATGGGGAACGCGATGGGAAATGCGGCCCAACGAGGACGTGGCCATCGACAACCGAATCCACGTCGTTTCGATCGAGGATGGTAACGGTCAACCGATTGCCATTTGCTGGTCCTATGCGTGCCACCCGGTATCCTACCCCGACAAGATGCATATCAGTGCAGACTTTCCGGGAGTTGTGCGCGAGGCAATCAGAGCTCGGCTGGGAAATGTGCCAGTGCTGTTCTGGCAAGGCTTTGCCGGCGACGTGCGGCCAAGGGCGCTTGCGGTCTCGGCGTTGCCCAGCTTCGGCCCGTTCACGACCACTCAGTGGGGGGAATGGTCGAAGGGTGTTGCAGCGAGCGTACTCTCCGCGATGGAGGCGCCCGCACGTACGATTGCCGGCAGGATAGCTGTCGCCCGTAGGCAGATTCCCCTGCCGGAGCTCGGCTTGCGCGGCGGCGACCGCGGCGTCACCATCCACGAAGTCGCGCTGGGCGACAGCCTGGACGTGTTTGGCATTTCGGCGGAGCCGGTGAACGCCTATGTCGGCATGCTCGAGGCTGCGCGACCTGGGACGACAGTCATTGCTGTCGGCTGTATCGATGACGTTCCCTGCTACCTCCCGACCAATGAGATGGTGGCTCAGGGAGGCTATGAAGTTACCGGCTTTCGAAGGCAGTTCGGTGTTTCGGGTCGCTTTCGACGTGACATCGAGGCTCGGGTCCAGCGAGAGTTCGAGCCGATGTCCGTGCGAGGATCGCTCATCGTCTGATGTGGGTGCCCGGCAACTTTCGGCGGCCCGCCAGCCAGTTGCTTGCGACAGCCGGCGAACCTCGCTTAACCCATTCTGCAGACTTCCAAAGCGCACTCTGGAGTGGGAGATTTCGGCATGCTACTCTTTTTGCTAGCAAAAGGGCTTACGCGCGCTTGGTGACGCACGAGAACTTCTGCTGATTGGGTGGGGGAGTTCTCGGATGCTGAAAGTTGCATTGGTCGGTGCAGGGCGCATCGCTCGGCGGCACGCAGAACTCTTGGGCGGATCGCAACTTGACTGCGCCCGCCTCGTCGCAGTCTGCGACACCCGCGAAGATCGAGCCCGCGAGCTTCACGACCTTTACGAGGTTCCGTACTTTTCCAACATGCACGACATGATGCGGACGGTCGACGCCGATGTCGTAGCCGTGCTCACTCCGAGCGGCATGCACGCCGCGCACGTGCTGGAACTGGCCCCGTACCGCAAGCACATCCTAGTCGAAAAACCGATGGCGCTGACCCTGACGGACGCCGACGCCATGATCAAGGCATGCGACCGCTACGGCGTCCGGCTGTTCGTGGTGAAGCAGAACCGCTTCAACGTCCCGGTTGTCAAACTTCGCGAGGCCCTGGTCTCCGGCCGCTTTGGCAAGCTCATCCTTGGCACCGTCAGGGTGAGGTGGTGCCGCGACCAGGCCTACTACGACCAGGATGACTGGCGTGGCACCTGGGCGTTGGACGGGGGGGTGCTGTCGAACCAGGCCAGCCACCATCTCGACCTGCTCGAGTGGATGATGGGAGACGTACAAAGCGTGTTCGGCCGAAGCATCCGGGCGCTTGCCAAGATCGAAGCCGAGGACACGGCGGTGGTAACGGTCAAGTTCACCAACGGCGCACTTGGCGTGATCGAGGCAACGACCGCCACGCGGCCAAAGGATCTGGAGGGGTCCATCTCCATCCTGGGTGAGAAGGGCACCGTCGAGATCGGCGGCTTCGCGGTCAACGAAATGAAGGTGTGGAATTTCGTCGACAAGCGCCCCGGCGACGAGGACATCCTCGCAAACTTTTCCGTTAACCCACCAGATGTATACGGATATGGGCACTACGAGTACTACAAGCACGTAGCGCAATGCATTGAACAAGGGATGCCAATGCTGGTCGATGGGCTTGAGGGTCGCCGCAGCCTGGAGTTTATCACGGCGATCTATGAGTCGATTGAGACTGAACGAGAAGTGTCGCTGCAGTTCCGCCCGTCGTTCAGCCGGCTGGGACAGCAAGGGTAAGCCGCCGCTAGAGTGACACCGTAATGAAGATACTCATACTGAACGCAGACACGGATGAGTTCCTGCGTTGGTTCTATCGCTCCTCGCCCGGCCTCGAACACACATCATATGATACGCAGCTGGCTGCTCGGCACGAGACGCTGTATGGCTTCTCGGACTTTTACTCGCGGAATTTCGCTGCGCTCGGCCACGAAGCTCGCGAGATCTTCACCAGCAATATCTGGCTTCAATCGGCCTGGGCACGCGAACATGGGCTCGCGACCCCGTCGCTGCCAACTTCCATACTGCGCGAGGACAGCCACCTGGTGTCGCGCATCAAGCGGGTGCTTCGCCGCTACAAGTCGACTTTGATGCCGATCGGTAAGGGCCTGGGTCTCGTCAGGACGACACCCAGTTTCGTCAAATCCATCCTGCTGGCGCAAGTCGAAGAGATGCGGCCCGATGTCATCATCAACCAAACCACATCCGTCATCGATGCGGACACGATGCGGTTGATGAAAGCAAATGATCGCACGCTTGTCGTCCAGCAGGGCGTGGCGCTGCCGAATGGCGCGGACGTCAGTCCATATGATTTTGGCGTCTCGATGCTGCCGTGGGTAGTGGACCGCTTCCGAGAGCAGGGGATTCAGGGCGAGCAAGTTCATCTTGCCTTTGAGACCAGTGTGCTCGACCGCCTCGGTCCTGCCCCTGCCAAAGATATCGAGGTGAGCTTCGTCGGCAACATCGCGGCGAGCCACGGGACTCGCATAAAGCTGCTGGAGCAGATCGCCGAGAGATTTCCAATCGCCCTTTGGCTTCCCTCACTCAGCGGTTTGCCTGCGGACTCCCCGCTGCGCAAGTATCATCGGGGCCAGGCTTGGGGACGTGGCATGTACGACGTGCTTCGCCGGTCCAGAATCGTCTGGAACTCGCATATCGATGACGCCCGCGATTTTGCCGGAAACATGCGATTGTTCGAGGCGACGGGCGTGGGCAGCTTCCTGATGACCGACAACAAGAGCAATCTGGCAACGCTCTTCCGGCCGGGCGAAGATGTTGCGGCCTACGATTCCGTCGATGACTGCCTGCGGGGAATTGAGCATTTCCTGAAGAACGACGGCGACCGCGAGGAGATCGCACGTCGCGGCCAGGCAACGACGTTGGGGCAACACAGCTACCGACAACGTACAGAACAAATTCTCGGGCTGGTTGCGAAGTATGGGCGCTGAGTGACCCCGCCGGATGGCTCGAACAGTCTGCCCCCGGGAACACGCTGCAACCTTTGGAGTGAGGACCGATGACATCGGACGACGGAAATCGTCCTGAGATCTATCAGGCGGGCATTCGCTCGGTGCAGTTTGGCGTCGGCGTAAAGGTCGTTAAGCCGGTCAATCTTTACGGCTGCACGATCGACGATGGCTGTTTCATAGGTCCGTTTGTCGAGATTCAGCGTGGTGCGGTGATTGGCACCCGGACTCGGATACAATCACACACTTTCGTCTGCGAACTGGTGACCATCGGTGAAGACTGTTTCGTTGGGCATGGTGTGATGTTCATCAACGACACCTTCTCGACGGGAGGCCCGGCCAGGGGGAACAAGGACCTGTGGAAGCCGACCAGCATCGGCAATCGGGTGTCGATCGGATCGAACGCCACTCTGTTGCCGGTCGATGTGTGTGATGACGTGGTGATCGGGGCCGGCGCTGTCGTAACGCGCGACATCGTCCAACCCGGGGTCTACGCCGGAAACCCCGCCCGTAGACTCACGGACTGACCGGCAGGCCTGCCGGGTGTGCGACGGTAGATGCGCTGGATTGCGCTGTCCGGCGATCGAGGGATTGGCTTGGCTTTGCTCGAGTACCGAGGAACGTCGAGGCACCTGTCAGCGCCGAAATGCTCACGTGGAGCAGGGCTGTCGATGCCGGCGGACGAGAAAGCGCCCGGCTCAAAGCTCAAAGGCAATCCCAGATGTAATCGCCCCTATCACCCAGCCGCCGAGCCCAGTGCAGCATTAACCCTGACGTATGAGGCAATTGCCTTGGACCCCTGCGTCAATAGGCTCAGGCTCTGATTGCTGCTATGAACAGAGAATGCTCGCATTCGGCCTACTACTGATTTGTATTGCAGTTGGATGGCGCCGTCCGGGTTTCCTGATCGCCCCATTGTTTTACGGCTATACCGCCGATGTGCTCGGTGCGCCGGGTGGGATGAGCACCGCTATTGTCAGCGCATCGGCCACCGCGATCTTGGTCATTAGACAGTGGCGTTCATTGGCGTCGATGAGGTTCACCGCTCTCGATCTGGCCGTGCTCGCCTTTCTTGTCTGGCACAGTATCTCGGCCACATGGATGCCGAACGCTAACTACGGTGCCAGCCAAATTCCCAACCTACTGATGTCGACACTGAGCGTTTACGTGGCGGCACGGCTGCTCGGCCGACTTCCGGGTCCGTCCGATCGAGCCAATGAAGTTGCATGGGGTCTTGCATTGCTAGGCTGCAGCATGGCTGTCCTCTTGACAACTCAGGGATCGTTTGTCGACGGTCGGCTCCGCTTGGGAGATGCATCCGCTGTTGGACTGGCGCAACCTTTTCCTTTGGCAGCGTTGGCAGCCCTGTTTCTCGTGTTTGGCGCCGCCAAGCCAACATACAAATCCATCGCCTTCGTGTGCTTCATCGTACTGCTATACACGTCAATAATCAGCGGGACGCGCGGCGCCGTTCTTGCGCTCGCCGCCGGAATGATCACCTTCTTCCTCTTTGCCTCGCATCGCCAAAAACTCATTACTGTTATGATCGGCGTATTGGCAGCAGTTGTAGGTGGAGCATGTTTCATAATGATGGGGATTGGCGCCGAAACGACGTTGAGAGTACTTGAGTTGGAGAGCTATGGAAGCGCAAGGGACGCCTCAAGTCTGGACCGGCTAATTGGTTATGAACAGGCTTGGTTCCTGATCAGCAATAGTCCACTTTTTGGCAGTGGACTCGGGTCATTTGCGTACTACGCCGGGTACGACTACCCGCACAATGTGTTCCTGGAGATATGGTCTCAGTCCGGTGCAATCGGAATTTTTCTCTTCATTTTTGTCGCCATCTTATTTATTCGTCGGCAGGCGGTAGCGACCCGGTCGTTTCACGAGACCACAATAATTGTTGCACTTGTTGCAGCTGGGTTCATGCAACAGCAGGTGTCATTTTCCCTGCCCATAGGTAAGACCATCTTCCTGATCGGCTTCTTTTCCGCTTATGTGCCTCTGCTACGGGGAGGAGGGACCGGCTCGGCAACTGGCGCGTCAATGTCGGCTGTCGAATTAATGGCATCGGTTAAGTCCGCGCGAACATGATCAGTGAGATCCTGGCCTGGATATGCGCCGCGCAAGGCCGCAAAGTCGATGCACAAGCGGCAGCGGACCAGTCTGGAACAGCGTCCGGTCGGTCCGAGCTTTCACCGATCAACGAAACGGTGAAGTGCTCTAGTCACGATGCAGGCCGGCCAGCAGGGACTGACGAAGGGCGGTGAGGCTCACCTTATGCTCGCCGAGCAACTCCTCGAAGCGCTGGCGGGCTTGCAAGGAGTGGTGGCCCAGTCTGGCCCCGATGGCGCTGATGACTGCCGGGGCTTCAGAAACAAAATTGTCGACAGTACGTCCGCCCTTGTCGGCAAGGTCGTCGGGGATGCAGCCAACGGCCGTCGCGACCGCGGGGATGCCGTTCGCCATCGCCTCCATCAGGACAAGCGGCGACGCCTCATTTCGATAACGCGACGGAAAGAGCAGGATATCGACCTCCTCAAAGAACTCCTTCTTGGCCAAACCGTAGACGGCCCCCCGATAAACCAGATGCTCACCAAGGCTGGTGCGGGCCGATTGCAATGCCTCTGCTGCCCCCGGTGAGGAGACCGGGCCGGCGACGATCAAGGTACAGGTATGGCCGGCGTCGACCAATCGCCTGGTCACCTCCACCGCCGTGTCGATGCCCTTCTCAAGCGTGAGATTTCCCAGGAAGCCAAGTCTCAATCGGGGTCCCATTTCTCGCCTGCGCGGCGATCCCGCCGGGTCGATCAGCCCTGAGTTGTTCAGCACCAAGGTCCGACCCGCCAGATGCGGATAATGCTCTTGCAGTGCCGCTGCCATTCTGGGTCCGAGCACGATGTGCTTGGACCGCTTCCCCGACAGCTGGACCAACAGGGCTACCGCCGCACTGCGCCTGCGAACGAGAGCATAGCTGTGGTAGTGGAGAAGCGTGGGCCTGCCTCTGATGCGAGCGACAGCCAGCAAAGCGAGGCTTAGCCAGATACCGCTGTTTGAATTGAGCGAAATGTAGCACGGGCCTCGCCCGGCCAGGACGCGGAACAGGGCTAGGACGTGGGCAATGAGCTTGCGTCCAAGCGAACCGCTGACATCGACGCGAAGCACCGAGATGCCAGCAGTGGCAAACCCCTCGACCAAGTGCTCGGTCGCGAGCGACTGCCCATGCACGGGGGGAGGGAATGGTCCAATGGCCAATAGGCTGGGTGAGCGCACCTGCGTCATCAGCGTCGTTGAGCCCCTCTGAGAAGGTGGTCTGCATCTTATCGGCGCGGTTCACTCATACACATCAAATACACAATCATGCTGAATGTGCTTTCAAAAGAGTCTGCGCGACGAGGCTGACCGTCGCCCAGCTCCTGTCGAAGCCAACGCCATTGAAAACAGCATTGCGTTGTGGATGCCCACCAGCTCTCCTGTGCCGCCGGCGGCCAGCCCCGCCAGAGCGCCCCGGCGCACAATTCATACTAGCCGAGCAGCGGAGTGGGGCTCAATCAGATATCGCGCCAATTGGACATGTGGCCCGTTCATTCTCGCTGTAAGCTCGTACCTCAAGCAGAGAGTGATTCAGATGAGCTTTTCCTACGATCCCGTCCTTGCCGACATGGTCACCGTGGCGCGGCAGGCCGGCGCCCTCACCCAGGGCTATTTCAAGCGCTTTCGCGAGCTTGAGATCGGCATCAAGGGGCCAGCCGATTTCGTTTCCGACGCCGACAAGGAGTCCGAGCTACTGATCCGCAAGTTCCTGTTCGAACGCTATCCGGATTGGAGCTTTACTGGCGAGGAATTCCCGCCCGTCGACAAGGACGACCAAGAATATCGCTGGCTCGTCGATCCCATCGACGGCACCACCAACTTCGTCAATGGCATGCACTATACCATCTCGATCGCGCTGCGCCGCGGCAGCCAGACGGTAACCGGCGTGCTATTCAACCCGCCCGCCGACGAGATATTCACCGCCATCGCGGGGCAGGGCAGCTTCTTGAACGGCGAGCGCCTGAAGGTCTCCGAGCAGACCGACATCGGCTTGATGAACATCGGCACCGGCCTGCCCAGCCCCGGCCTCTCGCTCTATCCAGGTGCCTACGAACGTCTCGACGCCATCCGCGCGCCGGTCGGCGCCGTCCGCATAGTCGGCAGCGCCGCCAATTCGTGCGCCTATGTCGCGATGGGCCGTCTCACCGGATATTTTGAGGAAACCGGTTTCGTCGACACTGCCGCCGGCATCCTCCTTGTTGAAGAGGCCGGCGGTATTGTGACCGACTGGTGGGGCAGGGGGCCCGAGTACTACGAGCATACCGGCGCCATAATCGTCGCTAACCAGGCAACGCACGCCTTCCTTATTGAGAGGCTCAGGGACGTTCCGATGAAAGACCCTCGCTGATAGTGCGGCACATCAGCCCGGTTGACGAAATGGCTGTAACCGCCGGGCGACAATCTCTCCCGAAAGCTTCTTCTTGAAGCGGCCCCTTCGGTTGGTGGCAAAACCATTGCGTAGCAGGATACCTTGGTGCCGGTCACGGACCCGTATCTGCTTGGCGATCTGGGGGAAGTCGAATTGGTAGGTCTTGACCTTGTGGCAGACAGGGCAAACTGCGACGCAATTGTCGAGATCATTGCTTCCACCATCTGCCGCGCGCACGGGATAATGGTCGAACTCGACTGCCTTCTCGAGGCCAGCGTTGCATCGCGTACCGCTTGGTAGCCCGTATGTCCACCCGGTTGCTTCGCAGCGACCACCTGCTCGTTGATAGGCCAATCGTCTAGTCTTGAGCGAAAACTCTCGACGTTTCATGTGGTGTGTTCCTATCGGCGCGCCGACAAGACCGCTCCGGTGACTCCGAAGCGGCACTGCCAAGCCTCTTATCCTTGATCAGCGCTTGCGCGGTTTGCGCAGGAAGACCCGCGAACCCTTGAGGGTCTTCCCGGGCCCCATCCGGAACACGAACAGGCGCCAAGCACGACCCGGTGCCTTAAGCACATCCCTGATAGCAGCGCGGAAAAGCGGGCGGAGAACAGCCACCCAGGTAAGGGTCAGATAAATGCGGGTACAACTGGCATGGCGAAGTTTTTCGGCAAGGTTGGTCTCGAACAGCGTGACCAACCGTGACGGACCAACGCCTGCGATCATCGGTGAGCACCACAGGAGCTTTGCTCCTCCGGTCTCCGCAACGATGTAGCGACCTGCGTAGGTCGGATGTGGATCGCTCAAGGCGCGTAGCGCGTCATTGCCGTCCAGGAATACGCAGAAGATTCTCATTGCTGCACCACCGCTAGACGGAGGGCAGGAAGACGACCGATCGGCGCTGCAAACGACACCGACATGTCTAGGAGAAGGCGCCGAAGCACCGTATCAGGAAAGCTAACCATTGTGGCTCCTGCTGTATCAGGGGTTGGGATGGCCAGGTCGCTGCCGCGGTTGCCGCCGCGGTGGCGGCCGCTCTTTGAACGGCCGCCGAATCTGGCGCCGCTTGTTGAGCGGCACGTTGATGGAAGAACAAACAGAGATCGACGTCAACGCCGATGGCCTGTCGGCCGCGAATAAGGTTAACGAATGAGGCAACGATCCTTCCCCGCAGACCACAGGCTTTTGGTCTTTCTCAGAGCGTAGGCACTCTCCTTGGCGCCCACGCAGAGACTGGAAAGATGTGTGCTCGTGGTCGCCTACCATCTCAGCACATTGACACTTGCAAAAAAGCGATACGCGAGTTCTCGCGGAGTTCCAGCGAACTCTTGGCAGAGTTCCGGTCCCGGAAGGGTGGTGTGTCAAAATCACCGTCCACGAGGCGCGGCGATCAAAACGGAGGCAAAGCACCGGTACGCGATACGAAAACGAAGAGGTTCTCGCGGAGCGATGTCCCACTTCCGTATGGTAAATTGGTAGCACAGAATAGTCGGATCACCCATTGTAGTGCGGACTCGATCCGAGAGACTAATGCTATGCCAGCTCCGAAACACTTCGCGACTGTGCTCACGTCACCATCACGCGCATTCGACGCTCGCGATCGTCAAGGATCTGCGAGACCATCCTCCTGAGAGTACGCAGGGATCCGTCGGTCCAGAACCTTAGCGCTCTCCTTTCGCCACCATCAAGCGGTAGTGCGGCGACGAACGGATCCCCGCGTTCGACCGCTAACTCGGCAATGAGTGTCGGAAGCAACGCATCGAGGTGCCTTTGTTCGGGAGATGGGAACCGCATGATGCTGCACCTGTCGCGCAGTGGCGCGGACAGCCCATCGGTCGTGTTCGCCGTCATTAGCCAGGACACCTTGCTCAGGTCCACAGGTGCCTGAAGCCAAGGATCGCGCAGCGCAACCGATGTTTCCGTTTCTAGGAACGGAAGCAGAGCGTGCAGTGCGTTGCCGTTGTGGCCTCCATCCGAGGTCTTGTCTAGTTCATCGACCACAATCAGGGGATTTGCGATGTTGTGGCGCATGACTGCTGCAAGTGCGATCGAAGGGCCGCCAGTGGCCCAGTGGCGAGACGTGCCGGCAATCGTCGAGTCGGCCAGTCCCGCGAACGGAACAATGTCGGTTCCGAGACCAAGGACTTGGCCAAGTCGGCGAGTAAACCGGGATTTTCCACTTCCCTGAGCTCCCACCAGGATCGTCGGCTCGATCCTGTCGCGCCTGGACGCCACTCGCAGGAAGATTCGGTCCACGACATCCGTGGCATAAGGAAACTCGCTCACCAGGATGCGCCAGGCTTCCTGCAAATCATTCGGGATGTTGGTTGGAAGCTTTACGCCGATCAACTTGCGGACGGCGTCTGCAGTCTTGCGCCCCTCGCTTGTATAGGGAGTTCCAACGTCGGCGATTACCACAACTCCGTCGAAGTCGGCTGGTGCTTCATTGACCTGTTCGTTATCAGCAACGGCTTGGTCAGGTGTAGGCTCGCTCTGCTTCTCGAGCGACGCCTTAGCGATCTCAATGTCGCCGATCACGTCGAAGGATTGCTCCATTCGAGAGTCGGGGGGCGAGGAGTAGAACGCACGTTGACCGCCTGCAAAGGGGGGCCGCTGGCCCAGGTACGCCGACGAGGACAGCAGATCGAGTGCCCGGCCGGTCAGGCGCACAAAGACCTCCTCGTCGACTTTATTGACTAGGGCGATGTGAAGGATGTCTCCCGCTAGTGCGGAGGCGGCATCGGCGTCGCCCCAGCACATGCGATAGATTCGGAGCCGCACCTTCACTCGAACCACTTCCTCCCCTCGTTCCTCGCCCGCTGGGAACTCGAATTGCCGCTCCAACTCTTGGAGGCCGCTGAGGTTTGGAGCGGAAATCACCTCCTGAAGGATAGCCAGATGCACTCCCTTGCGACGAAGTCGGCGATCGAGCCGTATCGCGTACTCCCGGACGTCAGACTCGAGACTTCGACCGATGAAGGCCATCCCCAGGAGCAGGTCCTCTTCACTGGGTAGGTGCTCTCCGGCGACAGCTGCTTTGTTGCGCCGTTCAAAGTGTCTTATTGCGGAGCGGAAGTTTGAACTGCGAGGCGGGGCCATAACTCAGAGCCCCTACCGTTGGGCCGTGCCGTCGTCATCGAAGAATGCCTCAGGGGACATTGGCCTGCCCAAGCGGTAAAGCCGCGAAGCAGTTCGCATCCAACCGAGACTCCGCGCGTCCACAATAAGCTCGGACGTCATCACATGACGCCCGTCGGACAATATCGGATGGCCGGTGACGTCGCCATAAAGGCAGGCACGGAGATCCAGCATGACCCTCCAGTTTGTCATGTAGGGCGCATTCGCAAGCGCAGCCGCCGACGGAAGTTGGCCGCGGTCCAGGTTGCGAAGATCAGTTCTTAGTAGAGCCAGTTTGTCGACCAAGACCTCTAATTCGTTTCCCTCGTTCTCAAAGCCGCATTCGGAGAATTTCAGCACTTGGGTCCTCGCTGTTCGATCGTGTCGGGGGAGGGGCGCGAATCGAGTCTCGGCCCATGCCGTGTCCGACGTCCGCAGCTCGTAGCCGGTTGTGTACGATTCGGCAAATTTGGATGCCAAAAATGGAATAACGGACGGCAAGGATTGAGGAGACAATTCTTGACTCGCCTGAGCTTTGGGTGCGTGGCATCCACGTCACATGGACCTACATCCGGAACTCCTGCTGGCAGCTCGCCAATCCCTCGGCCTCAGCCGGGACGCCCTAGCGGAACGGGCGGGCGTGCACTCTCGGACACTGGCAGACCTCGAGACCGGCCGGCGTGGTTCGCTGGAGAGTTATCTGCTTGTCCGCGCCGCGCTCGAGCAGGCTGGCGTGATCTTTGTTCCGCGAGATGACGAGCACGGGCCAGGCTTCCTCCTTCCCAGCAATTGGATGGGGCAGGCTTTAGTAGTTCCTCGAAAGATCCACAGAGGGAAGCGTTCGACGCCCAATCAAGACCACTAGGCGCGGATCTTGCGCTCAACAGGACTACGCGTCTTCTTCCCAACCAAGACCGCATGCTGTGGCATCAGCGGGCAGTCGCCGGCCCCGGCGGACCTTCCGGGCGCCGCCGTTCCTGCTCACCGAGGCGGAGAATCTCGACGGGATGTATCTGGCTCGTATGTATCGCGGTCGCTAGAATGCCTGTTGTTTCTGTGGGAGGGCGCACATGTGCCAAGCGTCAGGAATCGGGAAGGCTGGCGCGCTAACCAGGGCGCAGCGTGAGAACATCGTCCGCGAGGCGCTTTCGGACAACAGGATCGCGGGAATCGACACACCGGCTGTCATCGTCGAGCTGATGCGTGCCTACATAGAAGCCGAGATCGAGCTCGATGAGGCCGTTCATCGGGGATTGGCACACTACACTTCCCAGCTATGATCCAATGCATCGGCCCAAACTGGCACCTAGACTCTGATCCCTCATCGGCTTCAACTTTAGGAACAGTTATGATGCTCGGCGTGCCTCGATCGCGATGCCGAGCAACTTCAGGACCTTGAGGACGATCGAGAGCGGCGGGTCTACGCGCCTCCTCGTTCAAAATCGCTGATCCATTTCTGCGACGTACCAGCAAGGTTCGCGAGTTCGGGCCTGCGTCAGCCCACGCCGGCGGCGCTCGTCCTGGAGGAGCCTTCGAACATCATCGACTTTGTGCGTGTGTTCGAGTCCTATGCCGAAAGAGGCAATCACCTGCTCGATCGCCGACTTGAACCCCCGTTAGATGCACCCCTAACGTTGCGGGGAATTGGGAGACGCGAAAGATGGTCGGCTCGAGGACCACTGTGGCGACCGACTTTGAGGACAGCATTCACATGATCGGCAGCGACGCCCTCATCAAGGGAACGAGGATCGAGGCCCATCGGATCGCTGCGCTGCTCAACGGTGGCATGAGCGTGGACGATGTTCGCCGCGACTATCCCTCGCTTTGGAGAAGCGAGTCTCGGCGGTCCAAGCTTACGCTGCGGCACATCCGAGGACGGGCGGCCGACCGTTCCCCCCAGTCACGGAAAAATCGGCGATACAGGGTGCCGACCTGGGCCGTCTCTCGACGACCTCATGTGAGCTCAGGCATAGGCCTAACACGTGTCGATGAGGCCCGGCGTTCGCTTTGGCGCTAAGGAGACGTCTACGCAGTCGCTCTGACCGCGTCGGTAAGTGCCGCGGATATCGAGCTTCTGCGCGATGTAGCCAGTGACGCGCAGTCATCCAGTTCGTCCGGGCGCTTGGGCGCGGCAGTGGAGCGAGGCGCCTCCCATGTGGTGGTCCCTCTGTCCCGTAGGCGGTGGCCATGGCTGATTGGCGCCCTTCCACCGGCACCCCTCCTATAGCTAGCTCCTTCTGCGAGGCGGAGAAGGCAAATCCTGACTTGTCAACGGTACCTCGCGCCCGCGATCGTGCTCCCGATTGAGCCTAGCCCTGAATTCCGCCCAGAGATGATTTCCACTCGCACCTGTTTGGGCTGGCGTCGGTTTGGCTGCGGGTGTCGGAAAATCATCCACCATCAACGCGATCTCGTCGATCGAAGCTGGATCGATCGGGGTCGCGGCGGCCGTAGGCGGTGCTGTGGGAAGGATGATTTCACCCGCTCGCTGTGCCCAAGCTGCGCCTCTATGAATGTAACTGCGACGAGCCGAAAACAGTGAGAGATGACCTGCCATCTCGGCGATCTCTTCCACGGTATAGCCTGCAGCAGCCCAGGTACTGATGGCGGTGTGTCTGAAGCTGCTTGGTGACAATCTTGGTATCGGATAGCCTTCTCGGCTTGCTGAGATACAGGCTCGAGCCAAGTTCTCGGCCAAAATCCTCAGCCACCTCTGATAGCCAACATGGGCCATTTCAGAACGTGTGATTTCGAGCATCACCCACAAGGCCATACGGCGGCTGGGATGAAGGCCTGAAAGGGGTAGCGAGCGCGTGCTACCATCATTTCGCTTAGCGTTGCGAATAATCAGGAAGTCGCCATCGATATGCGCGCCCTGAAGCTCGAACGGACGTGTCCCCAGTAGAGGTATCAGCAGGCAGTACAGCGCCGTCGCCGCCAACCGAACTCGCTCATGACGAATTGCGGCCAGCCTAAGGTGGCCGAAGACCTCCTTCACCATCCACGCCCGTGCGTCCTTCACCTTCTTTGAAGCCGTATTCTTCACCGCGGGCTTGCCGCGGACTCTCGCGAGCGCATGCTCGATCCGCCGTTGAGATGCCTCGATAGTCGCCTGGTCCAGCTGTTCGGCCTCGGCCAATTCCTTGAGAACGGAACGATATTGCTGCCGAAACAAATTGACCGTTGACGGCCTGAGGGTCTGTGTTCGGGCCTCTGCGTGAGCGCACAGGGCCTCGACATCTGCCATTCCGGCAAACCGTTCCCGCGCCCGGTTCAGGAAGCTCATACCGGCGGCAAGGTAAGCCGCCTGTGTCTTCTTACTCGCCACTTTCGAAACCCATTACTCCACGGTATATTTTCATTACTCCACGAAAATTGCGGTAGCAACATGGAAGCTGGCGGATCAAGGGATGCGTTCAGGGCGGCGCGGATTCGACAGATAGTAACGCCGATCCACAGGATCTGGATCGGCGTTACCAAATAGAGGATTGCCGTTACTCGGCTGGGGTCTCGCCGTAATTCGTCCACCCCTTTGGACAATTCAGGCGTTCCACCCACGCCGTTGGAGGTTGGATGCGCTACGTCCGTGGATGCTGCTGGGCCCAATGGCAACGTGGTCTTAGGTTGGCCGCAACATATTGTTTATGCTACTAAAAATGGATGCGTGAGTTCTGGCGGAGTTCCGGCGAACTCCTGGCAAGCTCGTTGCGGCACGGTCGCAGGGCATTCGCCGGATCCTTTGGAGGTTCGCTGCGTCTTCCGACGCTCTCTTCGTCGCTCTCCACGACAGCTCGGACATGAGCACGGACTTGCTCGATTGAAGTTTCATCCGGCCGGTCGATCTCCAGGCACGGCACTGCATCCAGTTTGATTGTACCTGTGAACCGCCTTCTGGGAGGTGGGCGTCCTTGGCCACGATTCGCTGCCCGTGCCGGGCTCGCAGGGGCACGTTCAGCAGACCAGCCACGTTCTAAAGGGGCACAGCGTCCAGACGCAGATCGCGCAGGTCTCCTCCAATCGTTCGAAGTAGCTCGCCCGCCAACGCGGCTCCTGCTACCCGAGCTTTGCCGCCACGTCCTCCGGATCGTCTGTCGTGATCTGGTCTACCCGCAACTCCAGCAACCGCTCGATCACTGCCATCCCCTCATCATCCGCCCGCCTCACCGTATACGCATCGATCCGCCGCCCATGCGCGTGGAACGCCCCGATGATGTCGAACCCATCCCGGTCCGCTTCCAGCACCAGCCGGTACTCGAGATAGTCCAGCTCCGACTTCGGCGACGCCGCCACGGCATCGGCGACGAACGCCGCGTAATCGCGCGTTGCCATCAACCGCTCCATCGCGCCCTTGTGGCAGGGATCGTACCCAATCCGCAGCCCGGGCGTGCTGTCGGTCAGCACCCGCACCGACTCCGCATCCCCCGACGACAGGATGAAATGGCGCGCCACCGGGCCCAACGCCCCAGCAAAGTTCGCGACCACCGCCGGATTGAGCGCCGCTGCATCTTCCTTGTAGTCGAGCTGCAGCAACCCCTCGGGATGCGCCCCGTCCCGTGCAATCAGCGCCGCGAGATCCTCCAGCAGCATCACCTTGTCGTCGATCGGCTGCCCGGCATTGTCGCGCAAGTGCAGCCCCCGCAGCACTTCGGCCGACGTCTCTCGCACCAGCCCGGACCCAGTCGTCTCCCGCTCCAGCGACAGGTTATGCAGCACCGCCATGCCGTCGTCGGCGTGGATCACAAGGTCCACCTCGACGCTAGCGCCCAGCTTCATCCCCTCGATGATCCGCCGCCCGGTGAACACCGGATCGGTCGCCCTCCGCCGTCCGCGGTGCCACTTGAAGAACGTGCGATGACCCTCGCGGGTCACCGAAATCGCATCGGCCATATCGTCAGTTGCTCCGGTGGATCGCCGCGTTGTCGCGATAGGCCGCGAAGGCCTTGGGCCTCAGGTCGATCGACTGCCCATGCGACCAGTCCCGCGCCTCGCTGGTCATCGACTTCAGCCGCGCCCCGTCCGGCAGCTCGATATCGACGATGGCGTGCGTGCCGTAGTCGGTAACGCGGTGGATCTTCGCCATGCCCGCGCCATTCGCCGGCACGATCTCCAACGCCTCGGGCCGAACTGCCAGCGTTGCCGCCCCATCGCCCACCGGCACCGGCACGACAAAGCCGGAATGTGCAAACGTGCCATTGGAGACCGTCCCCTCCACCAGGTTCATCGTCCCGATGAAGCCCGCGACGAACGGCGTCGCCGGTTCGCGATAGACCACGTCCGGCGCCGCCGCCTGCTCGGTTCGCCCGTCGCGCATCACCACGATCCGGTCGGCCAGCGCCAGCGCCTCGTCCTGCCCATGCGTCACGAACAGTGTGGTGATCTTCAGCCGCTGCTGGATATCCCGAACCTCTTCGCGAAGCCGTTCGCGCAAGTGCTGGTCGAGACTCGCGAACGGCTCGTCGAGCAGCAAAATCTTCGGCTCCAGCACCAGCGAGCGCGCCAACGCCACGCGCTGCTGCTGCCCGCCCGAAAGCTGCGTCGTCGCCCGGTGGCCAAAGCCGCCGAGCCCGACCAGCTCCAGCACGGCTTCGACCTTGCGCCTGATCTCGGCCTCCGGCAATCGCCGCAACTTCAGCCCGAACGCCAGGTTCTTGAACACGTTCATATGCGTCCACAGCGCATGGCTCTGGAACACCATGCCGGTCGGCCGCTTCTCCGGCGGCACCCGCGTCACGTCCTCGCCGTCGATCGCGACAAGTCCTGAGGTCGGGGTTTCGAACCCGCCGATCATCCGCAGGAGCGTCGACTTGCCGGACCCCGACGGCCCGAGCAGGCACACCAGCTCACCATCGCCTACCGTCAGCGTGAAATCGTCCACCGCCTTGGTGGTCGAGAAGCTCTTGGTGACGTTCTTGATCTCGAGCACGGACATGCGGGGACTTTCCTAACCGCCAAAGCCGCGGGCAAAGCTGCCCGAGCTGATGACGCGGCGCGCGAACAGCAGCGCGATGAAGCTCGGCACCCAGAGCAGCACGGAAAGCACCGCGCCATACTGGATCACCGGCTGGTTGTTGATGAAGCTGATCATCAGCACCGGCAGGGTGCGGATCTGCGGCGCGCCGATCAGCCAGGCGCCCTCCGTCTCATAGAACGTCCCGACAAAGCTCAGCAGCACAGCCGCCGCGATGGTCGGCCCAGCCTGGGGCAGGGTGATCGACCAGAACACCCGGAACGGCCCGGCGCCCACATCGCGCGCTGCCTCTTCCATCCGTCGGTCGACCGACTGGAACGCCGCCACCGGAATCCAGATCATGAACAGCAGCGTGCCGACGAGCTGGATCAGCACCACGCCCCAGAACGTCCCGATCAGGTTGAGGCTGAGGAAAATGCCGGCGATCGCCACCAGTAGCCCAAACTTCGGGAAGGCATGCCCGGCGAGAAACGAGAAGAACAGGATGTTCCGCCCCGGAAAATCCAGCCGCGCAAAGGCATAGGCCGCCGGCAGGCAAATGATCGCCGAGAGCAGCGTCACCATCGTCGCGAGGCTGAGGCTCGTGGTGATGGCGCTCCACACGTCGGCGCGCGCCAGCGTCTGCTGCCAGAACTTCAGCCCGAATTCCTGGGGGATCACCGAGGGGTAGCGCCACACATTGGTGAAGGCCCAGGTGCCCACCACCAGCAGCGGAAATACGATGACAACAGTCAGCACCACGGCAAAGAAGATGCCGGTCCAGTCGGTTCGCCGTTCAACGAGTGCGCGCGCCATCTCAGGGTGCCCGGTTCTTGGCGACGGAGCGGACGTAGAACAGCCCGAACACGAGGCAGAAGCAGAAGGCGATCACCGCCTGCGTGATGGCGTTGGTCGGATCGTTCAGGTCGCGGAACGTCCGCTGCATGAACGGCCCCATCATCTCCGGCGCCGCCGGTCCCAGCACGTAAGGCAGGGTGAAGGCTGAAAAAATCCCGAGAACGGTGAAGCTGACCGCCACGAGAATGGAATTGGAAATGCGCGGCAGGATGATGTGCCACAGCAGCGCAAGCCGCCCCGCGCCGACATCCCGCGCCGCCTCGATCGACTGGTTGGAAACGTTCCCCAGTCCCGAGAGCAGGATCAGCACGGTCAGTGGAATATTGTCCCACACCAGCCCGATCACGGGCCCCCAGGGGGTGAGGTAGGGCGAGCGGATATGCGGCAGCCCGACGGCATTGAACAGCAGGTCCACCGTGCCGTTCGGCCCCAGCACACGGATGATCGCGTAGCTCAGGATGATCGACGGCACGAACATCGGAAAGATCGCCAGCCCCTGCACATAGGCGGCAAGCCGCCCTTTGGCAAAGCGCAGGTACAGCGCGATGGGCAGGCAGACGAGCAGCAGCAGCAGCGCCGTGACCGTTGTCGTCCACAGCGTCACATTCAGGTTGTTCAGGCTGTACTGATCGGAAAAGAAGAACTTGTAGGTGTCGAGCGAGAAGCTCCGCCCGCTGCCTTCATTGGGCAGCCACACGGTGCGGGTGATCGCCGAGATGATCGGCCAGATCACCATCCAGCACACCAGCAAGACCGGAACAGCTACGAGCAGGAGGCCAACCGGCCTCCCGCTCTTTTTCGTTCCGACGATGTCGCTCGCCGGCGTGATCGTCACGCGCTGCGGTCCACGTTCGGTGCTACGTTGCGGTACCAGCCGTCGTTGATCGCCTTCTCCCAGTCACCGCCCGGGAAGGCCGGGATAGTGGTCGGGATCACGTCCTTGTACTTCTCGCGCAGGTCCTGGCTGACATAGTCCCACGCCACGCCCGGGAAGCCGCCGAGCTCGCTCAGCACGGCCGACTGCACTTCCTCGGTGAGGATGAAGTCGGCGAGCTTTAGCGCCGCATCCTTGTTGACGCCGTTCGAGAGCACGACCGATCGCGAGAAGCCACCCGGCAGCGCCAGATCCTGCAACTGAACGAGGCCGGTGGTCTCCGGCAGCACGCCGGTGTTGATCGCCTGGATCGCCTGGTCCGACCAGGCCGGGATCATGGTGACCGCCGACTGGCCGAGCAACTGGATCGACTGGGTGTTGCCCGAGGTGTAGGCGCCGTTGTCGAACAGCGAACCGGAGAGGTCCTTGAGGATGTCCCAGGCCGGGTTCAGCGCGGCGTCGCCGGCTTCCTGCGTGTAGTTGTCGATCTTGAACTTGCCGAGGTCTTTGCCGTTGGCCTCGAGGATCGCGCGGCGCACGAAGTTGCCGCCCGAACCGCCCTTGTCCGGCCGGTTGTAGATGAACTGGCCCGGGTTCGCCTTGATCCAGGTGACGAGGTCGGCAAAGGTCTTAGGCGCATTTGCCGGGTCGAGCTTGGTGGTGTCATAGGCGAGCAGCACCTGCGACCCGCGATACGGCACCGAGAAGTCGCCGTCGAAAGCCAGCGGGTTGATCTTCGAATAGTTGGAGAGCCCGGCTTCCTTGATGTTCACATAAAGCCCGGCATCTGCCGCACCGGCCGGCAGCCGCCAGTCGGCGGATTCGAAATAGTCGGCCTGCGGGTCGGTCTTGGTCTGCATCGCGGCCAGCGCGCGCTCGCCGATCGCGGTCTGCCCGGCAGCGTCGCCGGCGTCCACCAGGTTCAGGGTGACGCCCGGATTGGCGGCCTCGAACTTCGGCTTCACGATGTTGGTCCAGAAGTCGAGGATGTTCTGGTCCGACGAAGTGTACCAGTCGATCCGGCCCGCTTCGGCGAAGGCCATACGCGGCAGCAACACCATGCCGGCGGCAGCACCGCCGACCGAAAGCATAAACGCACGACGTTTCATCGTTTTCTCCCTGGGTTCGCCTGCGGGATTATCCCCGCGGCAGGTCAATCTGACGCCGACCGTAGGAGCCCAGACTAATCTCGGCGGGCCCGCTGGCAAGCAAAAAATGGAATGGAAATTCCATTGTGACAGCGTCGCGTCCGTTTTATTCCGCGAGGCTTTCTGCCCCGCTTAAAGCCTACTCCGGTGACACTCAGATGACATCGATATCGGTCCGATTTCCGGGGCTTGTGGCCCCTATTGGGATCGTTCCTGCAGCAAGAAATGGCGGCCGACTTCCGCGAACAATTCGAGGTCGGCAAGCGAGTCTGTCAGCAATGTCTTCGGCTTTTCGCCGGTCGTGACAGAGTGATGGAAGGCGCCGAGCTCGACCCGGAAAGCATCCTCATAGAATGGCCCGATGATCTCGGTCCCAGTCGAGTGCAGATCCGACGTGGTGATCTCCAACCGAGTAGGGAGGTTCCGCACATACGGCGTGTCGTAGTTGATTTTGAAGTGCTGGTTCATGGTCAGCACTTCGATCCCCGCATCGAACCGCGCCACGTCGTGGATCACCGCCTCATAGAGCGCCGTGAACGTCCCGTAGTCGAACATCACCAGCACGTTCTCGCCCCGGTGCTGGCGCGCCGCCGCGACCGATTTCGGCGCGCCGAACAACTCGCGCATCGCCGAAAAGCTATGTGAGGAAAGCCCGGTCAGCACCTGATACGCCCGCAACTGGTCTGGCGCCGCCTCACCCATCACCGATTTCAGCAGCGCCTGCGTCTTCGTCCGCCCGTCCGCGATGACGTCCGCCGGCACGTCATCGGGCCGGAAGATGTTGCGGGACTGATCGACGAAGAACTGGCTCTCGCGGATCAGGTCGCGTATCCGCACGTGCCGGATTTCCTCGCGCGGCGGCAGCCGTTCCTTCAGCGCTGTGAACGCCGGCGCAAACCGCCGCATGTAGCCGACGAACACCGTCTTGGTGTTCCGAGCCTCCAGCTCCAGCAGCGGCCGCAGCTCCGCCGCCGTCAACGCCGCCGGCTTCTCGATGAACACGTGCTTGCCCGCCCGGATCGATTGCTCGAGCAACGGCGCATGGAGGAAATCAGGCGTCAGGATGAACACCGCATCCAGCCCGGGATCGGCGATCAACGCCTCCGCCGTCGCATGTCGCGTCTTCACCCCATACCGCTCCGCCACATGCGCCACGAGGCTCGGCGACACATCCGTGACCGCCGCGATCTCGAAACGCTGATCGTCCGCCAGCAGCGGCAGGTGCATCAACTGCGCGACTTCACCGAGCCCGATCAGCCCAACCTTGATCCTGTCCACCATCACGCGATCGCCTGCATGTACACATAGTTCCGCTTTGCCAGCTGCAGCGGCGTCTCCGCAGCGTTCTCGGCGATATCCTGCTCGACCACGATCGGGCCATCAAAGCCCTTGGCATCGAGGAACTGCATCACCGCCTGGATATCGACCGCGCCATCGGGCAGGGGAGCCATCACCCCCGCGCCATACGACGCCGCCACCGAAAGCTGGCCGTCCAGCACGCGCTGCCGCACGACCGCGTCGACATTCTTCAGGTGCATGTAAGCGATCCGCCCCCACACCTTCTCCATGTAGGCGAGTGGGTCTTGGCTCCAGAAAGCGTGGTGCCCGGTGTCGAAGCAGAGGTCGATTTCCGTCTCCTCGAGCAACCGGTCGATCTGTCGCTCGAACTCCACCGCCGTCCCGATATGCGGATGAAAACTCGCCTTCAGCCCGAACTCACCCTCGATCACCGCCTGCGCCTCGCGCACCGTGGCGACGAGCCCGTTCCAGCCGTCGCGATCCAGCACACCTTCCTGGCCCTCGGGGTACCAGTTGCTCTCGTCCATGATGACGAGGTGCCTGGCGCCAAGATCCTTCAGCAGAGGCGCCAGTTCCCGCAGCGTCGCCATCAGCACTGGCGCCGAGGCCCGGTCGCCGAACGTGTGAACATGCGTCGCCCCGATCAGCGTCAGCCCGCGCTTTTCGAGCTCCGGCCCGAGCACCGCCTTGTCCTTGGGCAGGAACCCGAACGGCCCCAGTTCCGTGCCGCGATAGCCCGACGCCGCCACCTGGTCGAGATACTCCTGCCACGTGTAGGCGTTGCCGGTGGGATAGTTGATGCCCCAGGAGCACGGGGCATTGCCGATAAACATGAGCTAGTCCTGATCGATGTAGATTGGGCTGGAAATGGCGCGCCGGATCGGCTCGTCCGTGAGGTGTGACCCCTTGAGCTGCCACGGCAATTCGCCGCGTTCACTCGCCGCCTTGGTGAACTCTTCGACCAGCCAAGACCGGCTCGCTTTCGCGATGATCTCGGCCCGCACGAACCTCTCTGCGCCATCCAGCAGCGCCAGTTCGCCCCGCCATTCGCCGCTGGTGATCTCCTGCTCGGTGATCGTCCCGCGCGCATCGATCCACGCCAGCACATCGCCCCGCGCGCCTCGCACCAGCGCTTCGCAATGCAGCGGCGCCGTCACCGACGAACCCATCGGCGCGCCATTGACGCTAATCTCTAGATGCGGCCCCTTCGGCCCTTCCGTGACATAGCCGCGCCCAGCCTTCATCGCCGCGAGCACTGCGTCCTCGCTCAGCTCCGGCAGCCACAGCACCGTGGTCGGCCGCGCCAACACGAGCGGGCCCTCCGGCTGCAGCTTGGCCGGTTGGTGATAGTCGCTGCCGCCGATCGCCGAGATGCGAAGCCCAGCCGCCAGCCGTTCCTGCCAGCGCGCCAGCGACACCCAGTTCCACGCCATCCAGGTCGATTGCCAGACCTCCTGGCAGTCGGCGGCCGGGAACTCGTAGTCCCAGGGGATGGTCGGCTTGTCGTGGTTGATCGACAGCAGCCCGCCCTTCCGGTGCACCATCTCCGCCAGCACATGCGCGTCCGACGGCTTGGTCATGCGGAAGTCGATCCACTCGTCCGCCCCATAGACATTGGCGTGGCCAACCGCGGTGGTCACCTCCATGCCGCGCACGAACACCAGGTCCGGCGACGACGCCGGATGGAAATACCGCCGCTGCGAAATCGTGTTGTGGTCGGCGATCGCGAGAAAATCGAGCCCCGCCTGCACTGCCGCCCGGTGCAGCGTCTCCGGCGATCCCGCCGCGTCCGAATGGAACGTGTGGCAGTGCAGATCGCCTTTGTACCACCCAGCCCCCGTCCGCACCGGAAACGTCCGCTCCGGCTGCGGATTGGTCGGCCGCTCGGCGCTGTCGAGCGTCACAGTCACCGTCACCTCGGCGCCATCGGCCGGCACCTTGTACAGCCCAAGGATAACGTTCCACTCACCCGCCTGGATCGGCCCGTGAATGTAGCCCGGCGTCGCATTGTCGGTGGCAACGAAGAACCGGTCCCGAAACCCGCCCGACCAGCCTCGAAAACCCTCCTCCGACGGGTAGGGCGTCATCCGCGGATCGAACATCCCGAGGTCGATCACGCAGTCATCCGCCTTGGGGTAAGCCAGCGTCACGTCGATCCGCGTCGTCCCCTCCGGCACGCTCACCGGAATGTAGAAATACGGGTCCCGCGCCTGATCGGCCTGGGTGATCGAAACCCGGACCAACTGTGTCACAGCGGCTTCTCCCCATCCGCCGCGATCCGCTTCCCCTCCGCATCGAACAACGTCGCGTGCGCTCCATCGAACGTGAACGCCACGTTCTCCGTCGTTTCCACCACATCGTCGGTGAAAATCCGCGCCGTCACCCGCCCGCCATCCTGGCGCTCGAACGTCACCAGCTTTTCCGGCCCCATGTTTTCGTTCGCGAACAGCTTGCCGCTGACCATGTTCACATCATTGATCGTGCCCATGCTCAGATGCTCGGGCCGTACGCCCAGCGTCACGCCCGCGCCCTTGCCCAGCGCCGCCTTGATCCCGGACGATAGCGGCACATCCCGCACCAGCACGCCATGCGCGCGCAGCGTCAGCACCTCGCCCTCGATCGTCCCGTCGACCGGGATCATGTTCATCGGCGGGTTGCCCACGAAGTTCGCCACGAACGTCGTCGCCGGCCGACGATAGATCTCGATCGGCGGCGCGAACTGCACGATCCGCCCGCGATCCATCACCGCGATCCGCGTCGCCAGCGCCATAGCCTCCGCCTGGTCGTGCGTCACGTAGACCGCCGTCATCCCCATGTCGCGCTGCAGGTGGTTGAGGAAACCGCGCGCCTCCAGCCGCAGCTTGGCATCGAGGTTCGAGAGCGGCTCGTCGAACAGATACACCCGGCTCGGGTAAACCAGCGCCCGCGCCAGCGAGGTGCGCTGCTGCTGCCCGCCCGAAATCTGGCTCGGCAGCCGTTGCAAAAGGTCGCCGATCTTCAGCACATCGGCCACTTCCTTGGCCCGCTTGTGCCGCTTCTCGACGCTCTCGCCGCGCACCTTCAGCGGGTAGGCGATGTTGTCGGCGAGGTTCATGTGCGGGTAGAGCGCATAGTCCTGGAACACCATAGAGATCTGCCGATCCTTCGGGTGCAGGTGCGTCACATCATCCGGCCCGATCATGATCTTGCCCGAGCTCGGGGTCTCCAGCCCGGCGATCATCCTGAGGCTGGTGGTCTTGCCGCAGCCCGATGGGCCGAGCAGGCAGATGAACTCGCCATCTGCGACCTTGAAGCTGATGTCCGAGACGGCACTGAACGTGCCGAAACTCTTGGTGACGTTCTGGAATTCGACCGAGGCCATTACGCTTTGATTCCACCGAAAAAGCGGAAGCCGAACTTCCAGCTGACGAAGAGATAGAGGGCGACGACGGGCAGGGAGTAGATCAGCGAGTACGCCGCGAGCAGCGTCACGATCGGCGTCCCCGCCTCGGAGTAAAACGAGTAGATCGCGACCGAGGACGGCATCAGGTCGTCCGAGCGGAGCAGGATGAAGGGGATCAGGAACGAGCCCCAGATGTTGACGAACGCCCACACCACGACGACCACGATGCCCGGCCGGATCACCGGCAGTGCCACGTCGAAGAACGCCTGCACCGGCGACGCACCCGCCACCATCGCGCTCTCCTCGTAGGTCTTCGGGATCCCATCGATGAAATCGCGGAGGATGAACATCGCAGTGGGCAGCAGCCCGCCGGCGAACACCAGGATCACCGCGATATGCGTGTCCATCAGCCCGACCGACGAGATGATGAGGAAGATCGGCACCATCGCCGCGGTCCCCGACACCACTGACGAAAACAGCAGCAGCACATAGGTGACGACGCCCTTGCCCGGCACCGACGAACGGCTGAGCGCATAGGCCGCCAGCGTCGCCGCAGCCGCGACGAGGATCACTCCGCCGACGCTCTGGATCAGGCTGTTCAGCAGCCCGCGCATGGCAAAGCCATTGCCGAACACGGTCAGGAAGTTCTGCAACGTCCACGGATCGGGCACCGCGATGCCCAGCTCTGCCCGTGCGTTGAACGGCGCGAAGATGAACCAGATCAATGGCAGCGCGAACAGGATGCCGATGATCGCGGCGAGCGCCGAAAAGCCGATCCGGGCCAGCAGTTGCGGGAAGCTGAGCCTCATTCCTGCACCGCCTTGGCTTTCTTGCGCCCGAACGACAGGTAGATCAGCGCGAACACCAGGTTGATCAGCATGATGATCACGCCCACGGCCGCGCCCTTGCCGAAGTCGAACTCCCGGAAGGCGATGCGATAGTTGTAGATCGACAGCAGCTCCGTCCGGTAGCTCGGCCCGCCATTGGTCAGGATGAACGGCGTGAACACGTTGAACGTCCACATGGTGATGAGGATCAGGTCGGTCACGACGTGCCCGCGGATCAGCGGCAGCCCGATATCGCGGAACTTCTGCCAGCTCGAGGCGCCAGCCACGTCAGCCGCCTGGAAGTAGCTCGGCGGGATCGACGCGAAGGCCGAGTTGAACAGCATCATCGAGAACGCGGCGCCGCGCCACGTGTTGAAGATCACGATCACCCAGAACGGCTGCTGCAGCAGGAAATCCCCCGCCGGCAGTCCGAGCCCCCTGAGGATCATGTTCAGCGTGCCGTTGTCGTAGTCGAGGAACGCGAACCACGCGAAGCCGATCACCACCTCGGGCAAAATCCACGCTGCGATCACGCAGGCCTCGACGATCCGCTTGAGGGCACGGGGGATGGTCTGCATCAGCCACGCCAGCAGCAAGCCGAGCAGCGCCTGCCCGACCAGCGCCGACAGCAGCACGAACTGCGTGGTGAGGATCAGCGAGAAGCCGAACTGCCCGCGCGTGAAGAACGTCGCCGGGTCGAACAGCTGCAGATAATTCCCCAAGCCGACGAACTCGGGACTGAGCGCGGTCTTGCCCAGCAGCGTCCGATTGGTGAACGAAACAAAGATCACCCAGAAGAACGGCAGCAGCACAAACACGCCAACCAGGGCCGCAGCGGGCGCGAGGAATGCTGCGCCAGCGCGGTGGGAGAGCAGGGAGAAGTTGCGCTTCTTCATGCGGATAACTCGGAGCGCAAAAGATACCCCCACCCCTGTCCCCTCCCCACAAGAGGGAGGGAGACGCCAACGCTGGCGCCGAGCATGAGGTTACGAAGACTGCTCGGGAGGGTCTCCTCCCCCCTTGCGGGGGAGGGACAGGGTGGGGGGAGCGTTTCCCGCACCGCCGGCAGCGTCTCGCCGTGCATCTCAGCCAACCGTCTCAATATGACAACCCCAATCGAAAAAGACCTCCCCGGCCGCAGACAGTAAGCCGGGGAGGCGTTCCCAAGGAGCGCCCGGCTCAGGGAGGGCCAGGCGTGGGAGGACGGGCCGCGGGGAGGCGGCCGGCCGAACTCAGAGCTTCGAGACCGTGTTGGCTTCGCCAACGATTGCGATCACCGCCGCCTTGTACGCAGCCATTGCGTCCTCGGGGCTCGCTTCGCCCGAAACCACGCTCTCGGTCATGCGCTGGATCTCGGCCGAGACCTTGTTGTAGTTCGGGTCGTTCGGCCGGGCCGTCGTGATCGGCAGCAGCGATTCCTGTGTCTTCTGCAGGTACACGTTGTTCGGCGTCGCCACGTCGTCGCGAATGCGGCGGGCCTCACGGTAGCCCTGGAACGCGGTGAGCGATTCCTGGCTGTTCATGTAGCTCAGCAGCGCCCAGGCTTCCGCCGGGTTCTTGGTCGCGGGGTTGAGCACAAACCCCGTGCCGCCCGACACGGTCACATAGTCTTGCCCGCGATAGCCCTTGCCCGGCTCCTGCGCCGGCATCGAGGCCCAGGTCACTTCGGCGTCGCGGTTCTCGAGCCCGAATTCGGCGCCGGGCGCCATCACCGAGTTGAAGAACCAGTCGCCTTCGACCAGCAGTGCGGTCTTGCCGTCGCGGAAGTTGGTGAAAGTGCGGTTGCGGCCGTCACCGAGCAGTTGCGCACGCTGGTCGCCCAGCTGCTCGTCGACATAGATGGTCTTGTAGAGGTTGAGAGTATCGAGGATGCCCTGGCTTGAAACGATGTACTTGCCGCTCTCATCGACGACGCTTTCGCCCGTCCCGAGGATCGCCATGTAGTAGCCCTGCATAGTGGTGGCCTCGCCCATGTTCACGCCGGCATTGAGCTGCAGCGGAAACGAGTCGGGGTTGGCCTTCTTGATGGCGCGGGCGGCGTCGAGCAGTTCGGCCCACGACTTCGGCTGGAAGGTGTCCGGGTCGAGCCCGGCCGACTTCAGCAACTCCTTCCGCACGAAAATGGCGCGCACGTCGGTGCCGAGCGCCAGGCCATAGGCTTTGCCGCCATAGCTCATCAGCGACTTGGCGCCTTCCGAGATGTGGCTCCAGCCTTCCCAGCTGTTGACATCAGCGCCGGCCACTTCGTCGAGCGGCTTCAACAGCCCGCCTTCGACGAACGAGGGGATCAGAAAGCCATCGAACGCCGCAACGTCAGCGCCCGCGCCGGTCGAGAAATCGAGCGCCAGCTGCTGGGTCATCTGCTCGTCCTTGCCGCCGAACTCGTTCAGCGACACGGTGACGTCCTTGCCGTCGGCCTTCATCTTCGCGGTGAAGCCGGGGATCACGCTTTCCTTGATCCAGGTCGCGGTCTCGCTGTTCACGCCGCCGACGACGCAGCGGCAGATCACCGTTAGGTCGACCGCGAATGCGGGCGTGATCATCGTAGTGGCAGTAGCTAGGCCCAAATACAGGGCGCGCAGACGATTGCTCATCGCTTAAATTCCTCCCATGTGGCGCCGCTTTTCGGGCGCCGAATTGGCGATAGCGACGGTCAATCCTCCCCGCCGCAGCTCACGATCTCAGAATGAACACGCTTTCATTCATCGTCAAGCCGTAGAATGCCTGTTGCGAATGACAGCGATATGACGCGTCAGTAGAATGTTTGTTCCATTCGCGGTGGCGTCGGTCATTGTTCCGTAACATCATTGGTTTAGCCTATTCGTGCGCTGGATCGGCTTGACAGCGGCCGAAACGAACCGGCAGAACAGTTTTGCACACGATTTCAATCTAGGGCAGCAAGGCAGACCTTTTTGAGCGATCCGGCAACCCGCAACCGCAGCCGCGCCACCGCCGATATGGTGGCCCGCACGGCCAATGTTTCCCGCGTCGCCGTCAGCCGTGCCTTCAACCCGCACGCCTCGATCAAGCCGGAAAAGCGCGACCTGATTTTGAAGGTGGCGCAGGAGCTGAACTACACCCCGGACATGGCCGCCCGCTCGATGGTCACCGGCCGCTCGCACCTCGTTGGCATCATCGTGCCCGATATTTCCGGGCCGTGGGAAAGCCAGGAGCTCGACGCCATGACCACGGCGCTGCAGGCCGAGGGTTTTGCGACCCTGCTGTTCCGCACCCGCGATGACCTGTCGCTCGACGAAACACTGCTCACCTACATGAAGGGCTTCAACCCGGACTCGGTCATCGCCTATGCCGAGAACGTCCGCCCCACCACGCTCGCCCGCGTGCTCGATCGCGCCGTGCCGATCTACATCGGCTACCCCGACGAGGAGGGCGGCGAGGCCGAAGCCGCCCCACTGTTCGACCGGCTGGACGTGCTGCAGCGCGAGGGCATCGAGCAGGCTGTCGCGCTGATGCAGGGCTACGGCGCCAGGAAGTTCGCCTTCCTCGCCGGCAAGACCAACTCGCTCGCCACCCACTCGCGCGAGCGAATGGTCCGCAAGGTCCTCGCCGAGCGGGGCCTGCCGCCGCCCATCCGCATCCCGGGCGATTACACCTACGACACCGCCTATCGTGAGACGATCAACCAGTTCCGCGTCGGCGAGCCGGTCGATGCCATCTTCGCCGCTAATGACGTCGGTGCGTTCGGCGCCATCGACGCGCTGCGCCACGAACTCGGCCTGCGTGTCCCGCAGGACGTCAAGGTCGTCGGCTTCGACGACATCCACCAGTCGCACTGGAAAAGCTACAACCTCACCACCGTGCACCTCGATCTGCCCGAGCGCACCCAGGCCCTGCTGCGCCTGATCCTCCGCCGCCTCAAGAACCCCACCTCACCCTCGCTCACCGAAACCGTATCGACCCGCCTGGTCGTCCGCGGCACCGTGGGCTGATCGCCAGAGTTATGACCAAAAAGATCCACCTGGTCTTCAAGACCCACCTCGACATCGGCTTCACCGACCACGCGGCGAAAGTCCGCGCCCAGTATCACGACCGCTTCATCCCGCAGGCGATCGACACCGGCGAGCACTTCTTCGCCGAGGATCCGGCGAACCCGAAATTCATCTGGACCACCGGCGCCTGGCTGATCTGGGACCATCTCAACTCGCAGTCACCCGAGCGCGTGGAGCGCCTCGAGCGCGCCATCGATCGCGGCCTCATCCGCTGGCACGCGCTGCCCTTCACCACCCATTCCGAGCTGATGTCCCCGGCGGTGTTCCGAGCTGGCCTCAGCTACAGCCAGGAGCTCGACAAGCGCTTCGGCAAAGAGACGATTGCCTCGAAGATGACCGACGTCCCCGGCCACACCATCGGCATCGTGCCGCTGCTCGCCGAGGCCGGCGTCAAATTCCTGCATCTCGGCGTCAACTCAGCCTCGCCGCCGCCCGACGTCCCGGACGTATTCCGCTGGCGCGCCCCCGATGGCAGCGAAGTCGTCGTCATGTACCAGAAGACCTACGGCGAAACCTCCTTCCCGGAAGGGTTCGATACCGGCCTAGGCTTCGCCCACACCAACGACAACATGGGCCCGCAGAGCGTCCCGCAGACCGCCGACGCCTGGCGGGAACTGCAGCGCCACTACCCCGATGCCGAGATCGTCGCCTCGACCCTCGACGCCTATGGCGAAATCCTCTGGGCCCGCCGCGAGGAATTCCCGGTCGTCGACCTCGAACTCGGCGACAACTGGATTTTTGGCGCCGGCACCGACCCCGACAAGATCAAGCGCTTCCTGCACCTGCAGCGCCTCTACGATCGCTTCGCCGAGACCGAGCTCACCCCCAGCCGCCTCGCCTTCGGCCGCGGCCTCACCATGGTCGCCGAACACACCTGGGGCGTCGATATCAAGTCCTACCTGCGCGACGACAAGGCCTGGGACCGCCCGGCCTTCGAAGCCGCCCGCAAGACTGATCACCGCTTCCAGTACTCAGAAGCTTCGTGGGCCGAGCAACGCGCCTATCTCGACGCCGCCGTCGCCGAACTCGACCCCGCCGACCGCGCCCTCGCTGAGGCCCCCGAGGATCCGTCCATCGAAGGCAGCGGCTGGTTCGTCGAAACCGATCCCGCCACCGGAGACGTCATCCTCATCCGCTCCCCCGCCGGCGTCGAACTGCGCGGCGAGAACCACAGCCTCCTCGGCTACCGTTACGAGAGCTACGACGCCGCCGACATCGCGGCCCACATGGACACCTACCTGACGCACCGCGCCGAGTGGGCCATCCTCGACCACATCAAGCCCGGCCTCGACCGCGCCGCCACCGCCCGCTCGCAGAGCTTCGCCCCCAACGGCCAGCTCGAACTCGACCCGGCCGCCCACGCCCAACTCGGCGCGCCAGCCCGCGTCGTCTACCGCTTCCGCGCGCTCGACGACCGCCATCTCGAGATTTCAGTCGAGCTCATCGACAAGCCCGCCAATCGCATGCCGGAAGCGAGCTTCGTCACCTTCACGCCCGCAGGCCCGCACGACTGGCAGTTCCTCAAAACCGGCCAATGGCTGAACTCCAGCCATGTCGCCCCCAAGGGCGGTGGCCAATTGCAGGCCGTCGCTGCCGTCCGCGCGCCCGGCATCGAACTCCGCCCTCTCGACACCCCGCTTGTCGCCCCCGCGGCGACCGTGTTCATGCCCTTCAACCCCAACCCACCGGATTTCTCCGCCGGTCTGCGCTTCAACCTCCACAACAACAAGTGGGGTACCAACTTCCCCATGTGGTGGGGCACCGACCGCTTTGCGGCCCGGTTCGTGCTGGAGCTTAAGTAGTTTCCGCGCAGTCCCGCGACGTCCGCTGAAGCCGATGTTAACGATCGGGCGACTATTGTACTCCGATGGGACGCATCCAGAACCTGCCGGAAGATGAGCCGAAGCTGCTCCGCTTCGATCAAGGCGGCGCGCTGCTTCGCAAGGTCATCGAGAGCGCCGCCGTCGGCATGGCGCTGGTCGGCGTCGATGGCCGGCTACTCTATCTCAACAGCGCCTTCGCTGAGATGGTCGGCGGCAGCGTTGACGATTTCACAGGTGCGCAGCTAGCCGATTTCGCCCATCCCGACTGCGACGCCGCGCTGCCGCTTCACCTCGGCCGGCTGGTCGATGGCGAGGCCGAGGAACATCGCGCCGAGTGCCGCCTGAAGCACGCCGACGGCAGCGCCATCTGGGTCCTCGCCGTCGCCTCGGTCCTGCGCTCGGATACGACCGGCAGGCCGCTCTACGTCATCCTCCAGACCACCAATATCGATCGCCAGAAACGCGCCGAGGCTGCACTCGTCCATGCCGAAAGCCGCTGGAGCTTCGCCCTCGAGGCGGCGGGGCAGGGCGTATGGGATCACGATAAGCCCAACGACGACATGTTCTATTCGCGCACCTGGCGAACCATGCGCGGCTACCGCCCCGACGAGTGGGTCGATCCCGACCAGGAAGCCTGGCTGGCGCGCGTCCACCCCGACGACGTGCCGCGCATCCGCGCCAATGTCGACAAGCAGGATCTCGGCGAGGAGGGCTTCGAAACCCTCGAGTACCGGGAGCGCCATCGCGACGGCCACTGGATCTGGATCCTGAGCCGCGGCCGTCCGGTCGAGTGGGACGAAAACGGCGTCTCCACCCGCACCATCGGCACAGACACCGACATCACGCGCCTCAAGACCATCGAGGCTGAGCTCGCCGAGGAAAAGGAGCGGCTCAAGGTCACGCTCCAGTCGATCGGCGACGGCGTCATCTCCACCGACGACAAGCGCCGCGTCACCTTCATGAATACCGTCGCCGAAACGATGACCGGGTGGACCGTCGACGAGGCGATCGGCCGCCCGGTCGATCAGATCATTCCCATGGCCGAGGAGCGGACCGGTCGCATCGCCGCCAGCCCGGTCGCCCGGTGCCTCCTCACCGGCGACGTCACCTATGTCGACGAGGACGTCGTGCTCGAGTCGCGCGATGGGGCTCGCCGCGATATCCGTTGCTCGGCCGCGCCGCTGCGCACCCCCGAGGGCGCCGTGATTGGCGCCGTGCTGGTGTTCCAGGACGTCAGCTCGAGCCGTGCCCTGCAGCGCCAGCTTGCCCACTCGGCCACCCACGATGGTCTGACCGGCCTGCCAAATCGGGTCGCGTTCGAAAAAGCGCTCGGAACGGTAGCCGCGGAAGCCGCCCGCGAGCGCCGCCAGCACGCGCTGTGCTTCATCGACCTCGATCACTTCAAACCGGTCAACGACGGTGCCGGACATGCCGCGGGCGACGCGCTGCTGCGCAAGGTGGCAGCGGTGATCGGCAGCAGCTGCCGCCGGCAGGATTTCGCCGCTCGCATCGGCGGCGACGAGTTCACGATCCTGCTCTCCGACTGCCCGCTCGATGCCGCCAGCCGCGTCGCCGAAAAGATCGCCGCCGCGATCGCCGACATCGACTTCCAGGCGGGCGGTGCGGCCTACGGGATCGGCGCCAGCATCGGCATCACCTGCGTCGACGAAAACTCTCCTCCCACCGACGAACTCATGCGACGAGCCGACGAGGCCTGCTACACCGCCAAGGCGCTGGGTCGGGGCAGGGTGGTAGTGTACGAAGCAGCGTCCTAACCGAGCACGGACGCCGCGATAACCCCGGCAAATCCGACCAGTGCCACCGAAGCCACCCGCCGGACGATCCCCGCATTTCGCTCGCCTGACGCCGCCCCAATGGCGCGGCCCACCAGGATCCAGGCGAACCCCACACTCGGTACTGCCACAGCGAACGCCACGATGAACCAGGCAAGCGCAGGGTGCTCGGCCGGGAGGATGCTCAGCGCAAAGATCAGTGCCTTGGGGTTGAGCAGCGTGGTGATGAACACGCTGCGCACGCCGACCGTCTGCGCCCCGGTCAGCGCTTCATTGTCCCGCCACAGCCGGATCGCCACCCAGCCCAGGTACAGCACCACCGCGATCTTCAACCCGACCCCGACCAACGGATAAGCATGGATCACCGGCCCCAGCACGATGCGGATCGCCGCAATCGCAATCAGGTAACCGGCAAGTTCCCCGACGAGTAGCGGCAGCGAGCGCCGCACGCCCACCATCGCGCCAGACGTTGCCAGCAGCGTATTGGTCGGCCCGGGTGTGCCCAGGATCGTCAGCACGGCCAGCAAGAACAGGATCGGATCAGTCATTCGATAGTCGCCCTCGCGTCACGCGTGAGTCCAGCCGATCGGCGACCGGGGTGCAAGACCCTCAGCGGAGGTAGTGCGCCCGCATCTGCCGCGGCGTCAGCCCATAGGCGTTCCGGAACTGCACGTAGAACTGGCTCAGCGCCGTAAATCCGCTCTCGAACGCCACGTTCTCGATCGACAGGCTCCCCTCGAACAGCAGCGAGCGCGCCCGGATAAGCCGCATCCGCACGACGAACTTGTGCATCGGCACCCGCATCACCTCGGTGAACAGGTTGAGCGCATAGTTCGGGTGCAGCCCCACGACCTTCGCCACGTCCTCCGCCCGTAGCGGCTCCGACAGGTTCTCGAGAATGTGCCGGATCATCGCCACGACATAACGCAGCGGCGAGGCAGCGCGGGTCGACGATCCGACGCTCTCGATCCACGGCTCCATCAGCACGTCCCAGCCCGTCACCGCGGCGCGCCGCAGCATCAGCGCGATCTCTTCCTTGAGGATGTCGGTCCGCTCCGCATCGCCCGAGCGATAGTCGTGGTACCAGCGTCGGAGCGTGTCGTCGCCGATCGTCTCGGGGGGGAGCATCACCACGCCGCCACCCATCATGGTTTCGGTCAGCTTTCCGAGGTTGGGCATGTGCAGGAAGCTGTCGAGCGGCAGGTATACATTGCACTGGCGACTGTCGGCGTGAGGCCCCGTATCCAGCCCGACCGTCTGGTGCGGGATGCCGGCCCAAAACAGCACTAGTCGCTGTGGCGGAATCTTGAGCGGTCGCCCGTCGATGACGTAATCCATGCTGCCGGCGGTCAGCCAGTTGAGCTCGATATGCCCGTGGAAGTGTTCTTCCGGCATGATCTGTGGGTCGAACCAGCGGATGCCGAAGCGGCCAAAGGCTTGCATCTGCGCATAGAATCGCCGGTCAGGCCGCGGCACCGGGGCGGTCGCCTTCTCCCGTGGCTTGTTCGGCGAAAAGTGCTGGGGCTGCTCGGTCATCGGTCTCTGTGACAATCTGTAAAAACCGGAAATACTCATTCAGATAATCGGATTGTACGGTCCCGCGCAAGGTCTACCATTTTGAGGCTGGGGCAAGTGACGGTGGGTTGGAGGCCTGCCGCCGGACACGTGTTGTGTCGGCCTCGAGCCTAGGGAGGAAACATGCGTAAACACCTATTTGCCCTTGGCGGGGCAGGGCTTCTGCTTGGCGTCTCGATCATCGCCGCACAGGCCCAGATCGTTCCGCCCACCACGCCGCCCGATCCGCCGAAGTTCGATGCCCAGGGCACGCCCAACTTCGTCGGCATCGGTGACATCTATGAGTACAAGGCGCTGCCGGCTTACAACGAGCCGGAGTATGTGAAGGCCTTCGAGGCTGCAGGCAAACTGCCGCCGCTGGTCGATCGCCTGCCCAAGGAGCCGATGGTCTTCAAGTCGGCCAACATGCCCGATGGCATCGGCGTCTATGGCGACGTCATGCGCCATGTGATCGGCGGCCGGCCGGAAGGCTGGAACTATATGGCCGGCCAGTCGCAGGGCTGGGGCGGCATCGATATCGGCACCATGGAGTGCCTGACGCGTACGGCGCTGCTGTATGAGGTCAAGGCCGAAGACCTGGCGCCCATGCCCAACCTCGCCAAGAGCTGGGAATGGAGCGAAGACGGCCACAAGCTGACCATGCACCTCGTCGAAGGCGCCAAGTGGTCGGATGGTGTCGAGTTCACCTCGGAAGACGCCATGTTCTACTGGGAAGACAACGTCGTCGACCCGAACGTGACGCCGCTTAACGGCGCGTCGCCGGAAATGTTCGGCGAGGGCACCACGCTCGAGGCCCCCGACAAGTACACGCTGGTCTGGACCTTCAAGGAAGCGTTCCCGCGCCAGTACCTGTACCAGATGGCCTACGGCAACTTCTGCCCCGGCCCGGCGCACATCTTCAAGCCGCTGCATCCCAAGTACAAGGCCGGCGCCACGTACGACGAGTACAAGAACGCCATCAAGCCCGAGTACATGAACATCCCGGTGATGGGCGCCTGGGTCCCGGTCGAGTATCGGCCTGACGACATCGTCGTGCTGCGCCGCAACCCGTACTACTGGAAGGTCGACGATCAGGGCAACCAGCTGCCCTACCTCAATGAAGTCCAGTATCGCCTGAGCACCTGGGCCGACCGTGACGTGCAGGCCGTGGCCGGCACCGGCGACTTCTCCAACCTCGAACAGGCCGAAAGCTATGTCGAGGCGCTGAAGCGCTCTGCCGATCCCAATGCTCCCGCCCGTCTTGCCTTCGGTGCCCGCACCATCGGCTACACGCTCTATCCGAACCTCTCTGGCAATGGCTGGGGCGAACCGGATGCGCGTCAGCAGGCGGTCCGCGAGCTCAACCGCAACGAAGACTTCCGCAAGGCGGTCACCTACGCGATTGATCGGCAGCGTCTGGGCGAAGCTCTGGTGAAGGGCCCGTTCACCGCCATCTACCCGGGCGGCCTCTATGCCGGCACGACGTACTACGACAAGGACTCGACCGTTTACTACCCGTACTCGCTCGAGTCTGCTAAGGAACTGCTGGCCAAGGCCGGCCTCGTGGATACGGACGGCAACGGCGTCGTGAACTTCCCCGCGGGCACCGCTGGTGGTGGCGACGTCGAGATCACGCTGCTCGCCAACGCCGACTACCAGACCGACAAGAACCTGGCGGAAGGCGTCATCGCGATGATGGAGCCGCTTGGCATCCGTGTCATCGCCAACTTCCTGACCGGTACGCAGCACGATGCAACCTACCAGTCCGGCAAGTTCGACTGGCGTGTTGCCCGTAACGGTTCGGAACTGATCTCCGTGGTCCAGAATACGACGGCGCTCGCGCCGACTGGTCCGCAGGTCAGCGGTTCGCACCGCGCCGGCACTGACGGCACGCTGGATCTGCTGCCGTGGGAGAAGGACCTGGTCGACACCGTCAACGCGTTCATCGCTACCGATGATTCCGCCAAGCGCCTCGATCTGATGAAGACGTACCAGAAGATCTATACCGAGAACCTCTTCGGTATCGGCCTGACGCAGTACCCTGGTGCGCTCATCATCAACAAGCGCTTCGCCAACATCCCGCCGGGTGCTCCGATCTTCATGTTCAACTGGGCTGAAGACAACATCATCCGCGAGCGCGTCTACGTTCCGGCTGACAAGCAGCAGGCTTACGAGCTGCATCCTGACACCCTCCCGGGTGCCCCTGGTTCTGCCGGCGCGGAATCCTTGTAACGCCCGCAACTGCAGACCAAAAGCGAGGGGGCTCTGGCTCCCTCGCCACCTCCCGCCTCACGAAGTGGAGGCTGGCCCGGCCTTAGGAGTTTCGAACATGCTGCAATTGCTGCGCTTCCTGGTGATGCGGATACTGGCAGCCGTGCCGATCCTTCTGGTGCTGAGCGTTGTCACCTTCGCCATCATCCAGGCCCCGCCGGGCGACTACGGCGACTACATCCGCTCCATGCTGATCAATCAGGGTGGCGCTACGATGGAAGAGGCTGAAAAGCAGGCGGAGATCTACCGCGAGCAGAACGGTCTCAACGACCCGCTCCCGGTCCAGTACATCAACTGGATGGGCGGCATCGTCACCCGCTTCGATTTCGGCCACTCGCTGTATTACAACAAGCCGGTCGGCGACGTGGTGGCCGAGCGCCTGCCGCGCACCATTATGCTGGCGCTGACTTGTCACCTGTTCGCGTCCGTCATCGGCATCGGCATGGGCATCATCGCAGCCACGCGACAATATAGCTGGGTCGATACCGCCTTCGGCATCATCTCGTTCCTCGGCATGACCGTGCCACGCTTCCTCCTGGCGCTGATCATCATCTACATCCTCGCCTTCAAGCTGAACGTGCAGGAGATCGGCAGCTTCTTCTCGTCGAGATACGGCGGCGCGCCGTGGAGTTGGGACAAATTCGTCAACCTCGTCTCGCACGTCTGGCCGGTGGTCTTTATCGCCACCTTCGGCGGGCTCGCCTACAACATGCGCGTCATGCGCGCCAATCTGCTCGATGTGCTGAACTCGCAATATGTCGAGACGGCGCGAGCCAAGGGCATGTCTGAAGGCGCGGTGATCATGAAGCATGCCGTCCCCAATGCCCTGCATCCGCTTATCGCCTACCAGGGCGTGGCGCTGCCCTACATGCTCACCGGCGAAATCGAAGTTGCCATCGTCTTCGGCCTCGCCACCGTCGGCCCGGCGATCACCGGCTCGATGGCCGTGGGCGACGTGTACGTCACCGCCACCTTCGTCCTCGTGCTGGCCGTCACCCTGATGGTGGGCAACATCCTGTCTGATCTGCTGCTCGCTGCGGTCGATCCGCGCGTACGGCTCGGCGGGGAGAACCGCGAATGACCGATATCACCCACAAACCCATCCTGGCCGATACCGTCACCCCTCCCGCCGTCACGCCGCCGGCAGAGCCGGTCATCGCCGCCCGTTTCGCCCATGGCAACGAGACCTACATCACGCTGGTCTGGCGTCGCTTCCGCCGCTCTACCATGGGGATGATGGGCCTGACCCTGACCGTGGCGCTGCTGTTGATGGCTATCTTCGGCGATTTCTTCGCCCCGATGGACCCCAAGCGGGCCGAGATCGGTTTCGCGCCACCCGACCATGTCGAGTTCAGTGCGCCCGATGGCAGCTTCAGCCCGATCCCGTTCGTCTACCCGATCATCGAGACCGGCGAGTTCGACCCGGTCACCTTCCAGCCGATGACCGGCCCGGACAAGTCCAACCCCACCGAGCTCGGTTTCTTCGTCCGGGGGCACCGCTACAATCTGCTCGGCCTGATCCCGACCGATATCCACTTCTTCGGCGCCGTCGATGGCCGGCCGATCCACTTCCTCGGCACCGACAAGTTCGGCCGCGATATCCTGTCGCGCGGTATCGTCGGCTCCCAGATTTCGCTGACCATCGCGCTGGTGGTGGTGCTCCTGACCACGACGCTCGGCACGTTCGTCGGCATTGCCTCAGGCTATCTCGGCGGCAAGCTCGATACCTGGGTGCAACGCTTCGTCGAACTGGTGCTGGCTTTCCCGCAGCTCCCGCTCTACCTCGCGCTCACCTCGCTGATCCCGGTCACCGCCCCGTCCAATGTCTTTATCGCCTTCGTCATCGGGGTCATGGCGGCGCTCGGCTGGGCCCAGCTCAGCCGTGAAGTACGCTCCAAGACCTTGGCGCTGGCCCGCATCGAATATGTCCGCGCCGCCATTGCCGTCGGCTCGTCCGACATGCGGATTATCGGCCGGCATATCCTGCCTAACGTCTCCAGCCACCTGATCGTCGCGGTCACCATCGCGATCCCCAGCGTGGTGCTGCTCGAGAGCTTCCTCGGCTTCCTCGGCTTCGCCGTGAAGCCGCCGCTGATCTCCTGGGGCCTGATGCTGCAGGATACCGGTACCTTCTCGGTGATCGGCTCCTATCCCTGGATCCTCAGCCCCGTCGTCTTCGTCCTGATTACGGTCTTCGCCTTCAACGCGCTGGGCGATGGCCTGCGCGACGCGATCGACCCCTATTGAGTATGGCCATGAGCAACACCTCGAACGTCGATCTCGCTCCCCCCGAGCGCTATGACCTCGGCAGCCACGGCCGCGAGTTGATCCTCGATGCCCGCAACATCGCCGTCGACTTCAAGGTCGAGGGCGGCATCGTCAACGCCGTCCGCGACGTCTCCTTCCAGCTCCACAAGGGTGAGACCATCGCGCTGGTCGGCGAAAGCGGCTCGGGCAAATCGGTCACTGCCCGCACCGTCATGCGCCTCCTGACCCGGCGCGCCAAGATCGGCAAGCAGACCCGCATCAGCCTCGCCGGCAAGGACATCGTCAGCCTCAGCGATCCGCAGATGCGCAAGCTGCGCGGCAACGACCTGTCGATGATCTTCCAGGAGCCGATGAGCTCGCTGAACCCGGTCTACACCATCGGCCAGCAGCTCTGCGAAATCCTCCATCTGCACAACCGCATCAGCCGTCGCGAAGCCATGGACCGCGCCCGCGCGCTGCTCGAGGAAGTGCAGATCCCCGAGCCCGGCGCGCGCCTCCGCCAATATCCGCACCAGCTCTCCGGCGGCCAGCGCCAGCGCGTCATGATCGCCATGGCCCTCGCCAATCGCCCCGACGTGCTGATCGCCGACGAGCCGACCACCGCGCTCGACGTTACCGTGCAGGCCCAGATCCTGAACCTGATCAAGGATCTGAAGTCGAAGTACGGCATGGCCGTGATCCTGATCACCCACGACCTGACGATCGTCAAACAGTTCTCAGACTACGTCTATGTCATGCAGAACGGCCGGGTGCAGGAGCACAACACCACCGAGGCACTGTTCGCCAATCCGCGCCACAGCTACACCAAGCACCTGCTCGCCTCCGAGCCGAAGGGCGCGGCGAAACCGATTGAGGCCGACTCGCCGACCGTGCTCGAAGGCAAGGACGTGAAGGTCGCCTTCACGCTCAAGCGGGGCGGCTTCTTCAATCCCGATTTCTTCGAGTTGGTCGCCGTCGACAAGCTGTCGCTCAACTTGAAAAAGCACGAGACCCTCGGCCTCGTCGGCGAATCCGGCTCGGGCAAGACCACCTTCGGCCAGGCCCTCATCCGCCTCATCGCCAACCAGGGCGGCGAGATCCTGTTCGATGGGGAGCGGATCGACACCAAGGATCGGCAGGCCATGCGCCCGCTGCGATCCCGCATGCAGATCGTCTTCCAGGACCCCTTCGCTTCGCTGAACCCCCGCATGTCGGTGCGCCAGATCATCGAGGAAGGGTTGATCGTCAACAACCTCGGCGGCAACAGCCGCGAGCGCGGCGAACGCGTCCGTCAGGCCCTGCGCGATGCCGGAATGCCCGACACCATTCTCAACCGCTTCCCGCATGAGTTCTCGGGCGGCCAGCGCCAGCGCCTCGCCATCGCCCGGGCCATAGCGCTTGAACCCGAGTTTATCCTGCTCGACGAGCCGACTTCGGCACTCGACCTTTCGGTGCAGGCCCAGATCATCGAGCTGCTGCGCAAGCTGCAGGACGAGAAGGGTTTGAGCTACCTCTTCATTTCGCACGACCTCAAGGTCGTCAAAGCCCTCTGCCACAGGGTGATGGTCATGCAGTACGGCAAGATCGTCGAAGAGGGGCCGGTGAGCCAGGTGCTCGAAAACCCGCAAACCGAATACACCTCGCGGCTCGTTAGGGCCGCGTTTGAAATCGCGGCCTAGCCCGCCGACAGCCTTACGGAGACTCATTTCATGGCCAACCCAAAGATCACCTTCATCGGCGCCGGCTCGTCCGTGTTCATGAAGAACATTGTCGGCGACATCCTGCAGCGCGAGGCGTTGACCGGCGCCGAGATCCGCCTGATGGACATCAATCCGCAGCGCCTCGAAGAAAGCGCCATCATCGCCGGCAAGCTGGTGAACACCCTCGGCGTCCCCGCCACCGTGACCACCTATTCGAACCAGCGCGAAGCCCTCGACGGCACCAATTTCGTCGTCGTCTGCTTCCAGATCGGCGGGTACGAGCCCTCGACCGTCGTCGATTTCGAGGTCCCCAAGAAGTACAACCTGCGCCAGACCATCGCCGACACTCTCGGCGTTGGCGGCATCATGCGCGGCCTCCGCACCGTGCCGCACCTCTGGTCGATCTGCGAGGACATGCTCGAAGTCGCCCCCGAGGCGGTGATGCTGCAGTACGTCAACCCGATGGCCATCAACACCTGGGCCATCGCCGAGAAGTACCCCACCATCAAGCAGGTCGGCCTCTGCCACTCGGTGCAGGGCACCGCGATGGAGCTCGCCCACGACCTCGACATCCCGTACTCCGAGATCCGCTACCGCTCGGCCGGCATCAACCACATGGCCTTCTACCTGAAGTTCGAGCACCGCCAGGCCGACGGCTCCTATCGCGATCTCTACCCGGACCTCGTTCGCGCCTACCGCGAGGGCAGGGCGCCCAAGCCCACCTGGAACCCGCGCTGCCCCAACAAGGTGCGCTACGAGATGCTCACCCGCCTCGGCTACTTCGTCACCGAGAGCTCCGAGCACTTCGCCGAGTACACGCCGTACTTCATCAAGGAAGGCCGCGAGGACATCATCGAGAAGTTCGGCATCCCCCTCGATGAGTACCCCAAGCGCTGCGTCGAGCAGATCGCCAAGTGGAAGACCACCTCCGAGGAGTACCGCAAGGCCAACACCATCGAGGTCAAGCAGAGTAAGGAATATGCCTCCGAGATCGTCAACTCGGTCTGGACCGGCGAGCCCGGCGTCATCTACGGGAACGTGCGCAACAACGGCGTCATCACCAATCTGCCCTACAACGCCGCCGTCGAGGTCCCGTGCCTCGTCGATAGCTCGGGCATCCAGCCGACCTATATCGGCGACCTGCCGCCCCAGCTCACGGCCCTCATCCGCACCAACATCAACGTTCAGGAACTGACCGTTGCGGCGCTGATGACCGAGAACAAGGAGCACATCTACCACGCCGCGATGATGGACCCCCACACCGCTGCCGAGCTCGATCTCGAGCAGATCTGGAACCTCACCGACGACCTCCTCGCCGCCCACGGCGACTGGCTCCCGGAATGGGCGCGCCCGGCCAAGAAGCAGCGCGTCGCCTAAGGCTGGACTCGATCTTCGGATCCTCCCCCGCACGGCGGGGGAGGATCCACCCAACGAGCGCCACGCAAAACTATTTCTCCTCCCTAACTGAACCCGCGGGCGTCACCGCGGGTTTCCTTTTTGTCAGGGGCGGCGCCCCCTTTGCCGTCCCGCCAGTACGGGAGAACGGACATGAGGGTCAGCGAATGCATGAGCACCGGCGTCGAGATCGCCTCGCCGGATAACTCGATCCGCGACGTCGCGCGCACCATGCGCGAGATCGACGCCGGCTGCATGCCGGTCGGCGAAAACGATCGCCTTGTCGGCGTCATCACCGACCGCGACATCGCCATCCGCGCCATCGCCGAGGGCATGGGCCCCGAGACGCGCGTTCGGCAGGTGATGAGCCAGGACGTGCGCTGGTGCTACGAGGACGAGGAGATCGACGAAGTCTCCGAGCAGATGGCCGAATACAAGATCCGCCGCCTCCCGGTGCTCAACCGCGAAAAGCGTCTCGTCGGCATGATCTCGCTCGGCGACGTCTCGCTCGCCGACGGCTCCACCAGCGGCGAGGCGCTGAAGGAAATCTCCGAGCCCGGCGGCATGCACAGCCAGCACTAGAGCGACTGAGGCAGACGGCCCCCTCCCAAGGGAAGTGACGAGTCGAGGCTGTTGCCTGATCGTGCCCAACGAACCGGCGAAGCACCTCTCCCCTCGTGGGGGATAGGAGGGGTGTCTCTATCGGCTATCCACTCGAAACGCCCCCGGCGCCGCTCCGGTCAGCTTCTCGAACGCATGATTGAACGCCGCCTGGTCGAAATAGCCCAGCCGGTGCGCCAACTCGGTCAGCGAGTCCGGTGCCCCGGCATTTAGCGTTTCGACCGCCTCGAGCATCCTGTAGCGGTCGATCACCCACTTGGGCGACACCCCGACATACTCATCGAACAACCGCTGCAGCGCCCTGATGCCCATCCCGAAAGCCTCGGCCAGCGCCGACGCCGACGCCAGTTCGAGATTGGCTTCGGCAAATCTCACGATCCGCCGCGTCAGCCCGGCCTTCTCGTCCGGCTCCGGCAGTTGCGCCCTGAACATCTCCTCCATCCGCTCCGCCATCCCCACCGGATCGTTGAGCCTCAGGAACTCCTCCTCCAGTTCGCCCGACGTCCGCGAAAACACCGTCTCGACCGGCAGCGACGCATCCGTGAGCGCACTCACCGCTCGCCCGAAGAATGGCCGGAACGCCCCCGGCCAGAACTTCGTCGCGAACACCCGCCCCGACCCGTCGAGCGTCGTCTCGAAAACCCCAGTCGCTGCCCCGAAGATCCCGGTCTCGCCCCGCGAGTCGATCACCACATGCTGGTTCGGATGGCTGAGGTTGCGCTGCGTGTAGGGCGGCCGCCCACCGAGATCGTAGAGAACCATCCAATGGTGCTCGATCCAGTCCCTGAGGTCCTCCGACGGCTCGAACCGCGTCAGCTCGAAATGCTCGAAGCTGGTTTTCTTGTGCAGCAGCCCGCGCGCCGGCTTCATCGCCGGGTCGATCGGCTTGGGATCGCTACGTCTCATGTCGGCCCGCGTCAGCTCACGCCGCCCATCTGCGACGTCCGCACTACATGGTGCTGTACGAACTCCGTCCGCTCCACCAGGAACTCGTCGTCCTCGGGGTAGTATTGAGCCCGCTGATAGTCCTCGCCGGCAAAGCGCTTTACCGCCTCGATGTCGGTCCACCAACTGAGCGTCGTGACCGTGCTGAGGCCGCCGGGCTCTGCGCTCGTCAGGATCTGAAAGCCGAGATTGCCTTCAGTCGCGGCGTAATGAGCCCCGCCGGTTTCCTCGATATAGGCCACATAGCGCGCCTCGTCCGCGGTGCGGATACGGGCCGACCATTGCCGCAGGATCATCCGCCGATCTCCTCTGTCGCGAAACTACAATTGCCCGAACCGCCCGGCCGCTACGCTCCTCCCATCATCGGAAGGAACCGCTATGAAGACCGCCAAAGGCACGATTCTCCACAACAACTGGGACGAGAAGCCCTATCACGAAGCCGCCCCACTGAAATCGACCGAGGCGAAGATCGACATCATCATGCACGGCGCCATCGAAGCCACCGGCCCTGGTCGCTACCTGATGCAATACCCCACCGCCGAGACCTGCCATTATTCCGGCTACCTGGTCATGGACGGCGCGCTCGACGGCAAGGCCGGCCAGTTCATCATCTACGAGGTCGGCGACTGGACCAACGGCATCGCCGCCAGCAAATGGCAGATCGTCGAAGGCTCCGGCACCGGCGAGTTGAAGGGCATCACAGGGCAGGGCAGCTACGCCGCCGAACACGACAAGACCGTGCATTACGAGCTGAACTACGCGCTCTAAGCACCAGCCTCTCGGACATCTCCCCCTCGGCGGGGGAGAAAGCGAAAACTTGGGCTTAGCGCAGCTAAGTCCTTAGTTTTCGCAAGAGAGGGGGTGCGGAGCCATCGTGCCTCCCAGTATCCCCTCTCTTGCGATTTCTAAGGCTTAGCGAAGGGCTAAGCCCAAGAAATCGCTTTCCTCCCGCAGGGGGAGAGATGAAGGTGGGCATCACCCCATCCCCCGCACAATCTCCAAAAACTCCGCATGCCCCAGCGCCTTGCTGGCCGCCTGCTTGTATTCCTTCACCAGCCCCTCATGCGTCTCCCGCGCGAACTTCCGCAATTTCGGATCGCGCGCCATCTCCGCCTTAGCGACCGCCGGATCGAGCAGCCCGAGCCCGTCCAGCACCGGATAGTGCAGTTGCGTCTCTACGTGCGGCAGCCCGAACAGATAGTCCGGGAAATGCTCGCGCCGCGGCATTTCCGTCCGCCACCGCGCCAGCCGCTCCTTCGTCTCCGGATGAATCCGGTGCTCCCGCACCTCGCGCCAGAACGGCGTGTCGTCCCGCTCGGTCATGTAGTGCGTGTTGACGAACGTGCGGAAGTCATCGACCTGCCGCCCGACCCGCTTGTTGTAGTCGTCGCGCAGCGCCTGGGTCATCTTTCCGGGCTCGCGCAGGTACTGCCCCGCGAACATCATCATCTGGACGATTGTGCCGTGGATCGAGGTCGACTCGAGCGGCTCGAGGAAGCTCGAGCTCAGTCCCACGGCCACGACATTGTTGATCCAGGCCTTCTCGAGCCGCCCGATCTTGAACTGGATGTCGCCGCGCACCTCGATCTTGCGGCCCAGCACCCGCTCCACCTCGGCATGTGCCTCATCGGGCGTCCGGAACTCGTCCGAGTACACGTAACCGCAGCCATACCGGTACTGCGTTGGGATCTGCCACATCCACCCGGCTTCCTGCGCCCAGGCGCGGGTGTAGTTGGCGATCTCCTCGCCCGGCTCCACCGGTAGCCAGAAGGGCAGGGCCCGGTTCACCGGCAACTCGTGCTGATACGAAATCCACGGCGCCTGCATCTCGCCGACGATCAGGCGCTTCCGGAACCCCGTCGCGTCGATGAAGAAATCGCCCTCGAGCTTTTCCCCGTCCTCGAACACCAGCGCCGTGACGTCCCCGGTCTCGCCGTTCCGCTCAACGCCCGTCAGCACGTTGTCGACGATCTCGACGCCCTGCGACTTCTCTTTGAGGAACTTCCCCACCAGCGACTGGTCGAAGTGATAGGCCGGCAGGAACGGTCCCAGCGGCTGCAGCGATCCGTCCGCCTTCTGCGCCCACGGCGCCTTCTTCTGCTTCAGCAGCGGCCCGAACAGATGCATGTCCTGCACCGGCTCGTTCACCGACACCGCATAGACGTTGAGATAATCCGACGGCGCTCCTGGCGGGGGCCTCACGACCGCGTGCGGGTCATCGATCGGCCCGTAATAGGTGAAGCCCTTCCGCCGCCAGTCCTCGTGCCGGATGCCGAGCTTGTAGGTCGCCTCGGTCTTCCTGAAGAACTCGAAGATATCAATGCCGAAATGCGTCAGGAACACGTGGAAGGCGGCCGTCGTCGCCTCACCCACCCCCACGGTCGGGATCTTGCTGGACTCGACAACGCTGAGCTTCGCATCGAGCTTCAGCCGCTTGATCGAGTCCTGAATGATGAAGGCCGCGATCCACCCCGCCGTGCCGCCGCCCACGATAACGAAATGCGGTTGCCCCGCCATGATTGTAGTCCTCCCTGGCCGCAGGAAAGACGATGCGAGAGAGGCGAGCAAGGGGCTGAGTTCAGACGAAAGTCCGGAAACTACAGGTCGGCGCGTCGACCCCTAACGCCATCGGCAAGTTATCGTGGTGCGCCGCTCTGTTGTTGGCCGACCCCGATGTCGCTGTCATCCTCGAGCGGCACGTAAATCGACGCGACCACCGTCAGGATTACAAGACACGCGCCTACCAGGACCAACGCTGCGATGAAGATGCGGCGCCGGTGTATGGCGTCGGCAGGCAGTCGACTGCTAGGCGTCATAGTCCCCTCGACGAACACTGGACCACCGTGCCGCAGTGAACGTCAAATCACAGTAATACGTTCGAGTGGGTAAGCCGTTAAAGCCGGTAGACCCGCTCCGCGTTGCGCCAGAACAGCTTCTCCTGCTCAGCCATGCTCGCTCCGCTTACGATCTCCGTCGTGGCGTTCACCCACTTCGTCAAGTCCGCGAATAACGTCACCACGGGATGGTCGCTCCCCCACACCACGCGATCCCAGCCGAACGTTTCGATGACGAACTCGACATACGGCCGGATCGTATCCACCGTCCAAGTGTCGTCCACGTTGGCCAGAATCCCCGAAACCTTGCACACCACGTTCGGCAGCTCGGCCACCCGCTCGAGCCTCGTGGTCCAGCTCTCCCATTCCGCCTCGGCAATCTTGGGGTTGCCGCAGTGGTCGAGCACGAACTGCGTCCCGGGACACGCCTGGATCAGCGGCGGCGCCAGCATCAGCTCATGCGACTTCACGCAGATGTCAAAGGTCATGCCGTAGCGCGGCAGCAGCCGCACATTGTCGATGAAGGTCTGCGTTTGGCTGAGCTCCGCCGGCTGCCCCTGCAGCAGACGCCGGATGCCTTTCACCCTCCGGAGCGCCTGCATCCTCTCGAGATGCGCTTCGAACCCCGAATGCTCGGGCCGTCCACTGGCAATCGCCCCGACCACCCGGTCGAGCCCCAGCACGAACTCGGTCTCATTAGCGATCTGCGGCTCGGCGACGTCCACCTCCATATGTAACGCCGCCTCGATCCCAAGCGGCGCCGCTTCCTGCCAATAGCTCTCGACATGCCACGGCCTGTCGATCGCTGGCGCCCCGCTGAGCCACGGATAGGAGAATCTGTCAGGATAAATGAGGTGCAGGTGCGTATCGATAATGCGCATGAATCGCCATGAGGAATGAGTGTTTGCGGCCGCAAGCTAGCACGGGGCCGGCGACGGAACGCTAGTACCAAGGGCGATATGGCAACTGTGGCTAGCGCGGCGCCGTCAGGCTGTCCTCGATGCGCTCGACCAGGTCGTCGAACCGCGCTCGCTCAGCTTCCGGATAGCTGATCTCGAAAGCCGAAACCGCCGTTCCATCCCGGCTCAGCATGAATTTGGCGTAGAAAATCGTGGGTACCCCCTCGTTCTCGAGATAGCCCGAAAGCACGAACCACGACCGACCACCCGCTCGATAGGTTATGCGGCGCGACGGGTCCGCCGTTTCCATCATTGCCCGGAACTCCCCCGCCGAAAGCGCCTCCGGATTCTTCACGCCGAACACGTCGAGCTGAGCCTCGCCGCCCACCTCCGACAGTTCCAACCGGTCCGTCGCGTTCTCGTCCACCTCGAACAAACCGATCGGCAGCGAAACCGAGAACCCCGACTGAGGATGAACATAGCGCCGCCAGCTTTGCGCCTGGGCCGGAACCGCGCAAAAGACCAAAATGAGCAGCGCAATGGCGCGCAACACAGGCATGTCATCCTCCCCATGAAGAACGAGCCATCGCCCCTCAGCGTTCCGTTCCCCATGGCTGCTCACAGTTCGTCGGATTGTCCGGCAACAAGCAGGCCGTTCCTGTCGAGAAAGCTGGCGAAGTCGTCGGCGAGCGCCGCGGCACCAACCGGGTTCAGGTGGTCCCTATCGCGGAACAGAGCCAGCCCGTCGCGCTTGGGCGAGCAAACATCCTGCGCTGGCGGACAAAGCACCTCGAAGCTGTCGTACACAAACAGGTTGTCGTGAGCCGCCGCTGCCGGTCGCAGCATGCCCAGGACCTCGTCCACATGTCCCGCAAGTTGCTCCCGATTGACGTCACAGGGGGATAACAGGACGCACGCATTGATCACGTCGAAGCCGAACATTGGCGGCGGTCCCATCACCACGACCTTCGCACCGCGCACCGCCACCTGCTGCGCAAGGGCGCCTACATCGTCCACCCATCGGTTCAGTCCAGGCAGCGGGGCATGCTCGCCCTGCCGGTTGAGCATCAGCCGCGAGACCAGCAGGATGTCTCCCGGCTGGAGCCGGTTGAGAATCTCATTGTAGATGCGCTGTCGCGGCTCGAACTCGTTGCCGCGGGTCATCGGGAAGGCGACATCCACCGTCTCGATCAGGTGAACCCCGACGCCGGTCCTCTTATGCAGGCTGCGCAACAGCCCCCGTAGATGACCCGCGTGGCTGTCCCCCAGTGTCCAGATCGTTGGCAGGCCGGCCGCCGTCGGCGGTACCGTGCACCGCTCGAACATGTCGGCGGTCAACGGCCGTTTCTTGGCATCCACGACGCAGTCAGACCCATCGGAACCCGCCAGCGCGACGAAGGCCGCGGGTATGTTTCTGGCCCCTAGCGTCTCGATGCCAAGCGTATTTCTCGCCACCAGCAATCCCAGCAGCAGCGTCGCGCAAACACCCGAGGCCGCCAGGCCGGCTCCGACGGTACGCCACTTCATCCCGCCCCAGGGCGCGTGCCGCAGCGGCCGTTCGATTAGTGTGTACGACAGCACCGACAACCCGAAGATGGCGAGGATCTGGAAGGGCACCGTCCACGGGTGGACGCCCACGACCCATCGGCTCAGGCTGAGCACGCTCCAGTGCCAGAGATAGAGCGAGTACGAGATCTTGCCGACATAGACCGCCGCAGGGTGGGAGAGCACCGAGTAGGCTTTCGCGCCCGGACGCACAGATGCCATAAGCCCGAGGGTCGTACCTACCACGCTGATCGTCACCAGCGCCTGCTGGTCGCGTGGCGCGAACAGCAGCGCCAGCGCTGCCCCGAGAAAAACCGGCGCCAGCGGCAGGGGCGCCTCGACGGCGCCCTGCTTGCGGCTACTCATCCATTCATAGAGCAGCGCACCCGCCGCCAGTTCCCAAAACCGAGCCGGCATAGAAAAATAGGTCAGCTTCGCCGCCGGAGAGTTCGTGCCAACGACGAATGCGGCCAGCGAAGCGGCGGACAGCAGCAACATCGCGACTGGATAGATCCGCGTCCCGGCCCACCTGGACCTCAAGCCGATCCAGAACAGCACCGGAAACACCAGATAGAACTGCTCCTCCACGCCCAGCGACCAGGTCTGAGCGAAGGCATTGAGGTCCGTCGATCGCGAGAAATAGTCGGTCTCCTCCAGTGCGAGCGTGATGTTGGAGATGCCGAACAGCGCCGCGCCGCCAGTGCTCAGCGAACTCATCGGCGTCGCGTCGACGGCAAGCACAACGATGCCCGTCAGCAACACGCAGGCAATGAGCGCGGGCAGGATCCGCTTCACCCGCCGCACATAAAAGTCCCGCAGGAACCCCGATAATCTGGCCCCGCCATAGGCAGCCAGCGAGCCGCTGATCACGTATCCGGAAATGACGAAGAAGATGTCGACCCCGAGAAATCCGCTCGGCAGCAAGTCGCGACTGAAGTGATGCACGATCACGGCGAGCACAGCGAACGCCCGCAGCCCGTCGATGTCCGGCCGGTAAGCGGCAATCCCTCGCGCCGGCCGCTCAGCCAGCACCGTTCTGCCCTCTGCAAGAGATGCGCTCATCGCTTCCAACCGGAGTGCGGGTGGGCTGCAACGTGCCAGCAGTTGCTTGCGATTCTGTTGATGTGTGGGGTCGGCGCTTACCAATCGTTGTTGGCTTTACTGCTATGCCGCCACCAAAGGGGTAGTCGCGGTGGACAAGTCAGCAATTGCGAGGGCGCGAGGGATCGGCATTATCGCGGTCGTCTACGGCCACGCTGCCCCCGGATACTGGATTCCGGTCTACCTCTTCCATATGCCCTTGTTCTTCCTGCTCGGCGGCTTGACCATCAGCCGCGAGCGCTCGTGGCGGCAGGTGCTGCGCTTTGTCCTCGTCGACATGTTGCTGTTCGCCGCCGCCGCGACCCTGTTCTACCAGCTGGTAGCGCTCGCTCTCGATCCGCTCGTGCCCGTCTACCACCGCTTTGAGGGTCTCCAACTGAGCACCTTCACCACCGACATCCTCGTCTATACCGGCCATCATGTGAAATTCGCGCTGACCGCCTGGTTCCTCGTCGCCTATGCCGGAGCGACGCTGCTCACCGAGCTGCTCATCCGCCTCGTCCCACCACGCCTTGAAACCCGCCTGCTGCCCATCGCCGCCATCGCGCTGCTGGTGGTCGGGATCGAGGTGCTGGCGCCGCAGTTCCGCAACAATCCGGAGAGCTGGTACTTCAATCAGCTCTCGCAATATTGCGTCGGGTCGGCATTCATGCTGGTCGGCTACCTGCTGCAGCGCGCCGACCGCCTGCTGAAGCTGCTGTTCCACCCAGTCGCGCTGGTGGCTACGGCGGTGGCATTCACCGCTGCTGTCATCCTCGTGACACCGCGCGTCCCGACCATGGTTTTCAGCGATTATCCACTCGGGCTCGGGCTGTTCGTGCTCTTCAGCACGCTGGGCGTCGCCTGTACCCTGCAATTGGCCGCCGCTCTGAAGGCCCCAGTACTGGCCTCGCTGGGGCGGGCCAGCAAACACGTGATGATGCACCACCTGTTCGTCTTCGCCCTGGTGAACTTCGCCTTCGTGGCGGCCGGCCTCATGACGCTCGAGCAGATCACCGGCGTCTACACCAAGTTCAACCTGCCCACGACCTGGCTTGTCTACACCACCCTCGGCGTCGCGTTGCCCTGGCTCGGCATCGGCCTGTGGCACCGGCTGCGCAAACCCGCCCACCCGGACCAGGCACCCGTCACGACCGCCTGACCTACAGCTTGACCGCCAGCCCCGTCCGGATGCTCTCGTCCGCCGCGATACAAATGCGCAGCGACTGCACTGCATCGTTCATGTGCCGGCTGAGGTCGATGTCCTCGGTGATCGCGCGGTAGACAAAATCCTGCTCCCGCGCGCAGAGCGCATCATGATGCGGCTCGCCCTGCATCGAGATGTACTCGTCGGCCCGCGCAAATGCCCCGTCGGCGCCCAGCTCCGCCCGGTGCACGCGGATCTGGTCGGTCCGGGTATGGGTATCGAGATCGTCCGATTTCGCGCCCGGCTCCATGACGATCGACACCGCGCCATTCGGGGTCATCACGTCCTTGATGAAGAACGCCGTCTCCGAGACCATCGGTCCCCAAGCCGCCTCGTACCAGCCACGCGAGCCATCCTCGAACAGCACCTGCAGCGCCCCATAGTTGTACATGTCCGGCGCAATCTCGTCCGACAGCCGCACCCCCATGCCGCGCACCTCGACCGGCCGCGCATCGGTGATCTGGCACATCACATCCACATAGTGCACGCCGCAGTCGACGATCGGCGATGTCGTCTCCATCAGCGTCTTGTGCGTCCGCCAGTTCTCCCCGCTCGATTGCTGGTTGAGATTCAGCCGGAACGCGTACGGCCCGCCGAGTTTCCTCGCCTCCTCGATGAACCGGATCCAGCTCGGGTGATGCCGGAGGATATAGCCCACCACCAGCTTCCGCCCGTTGGCCTTGGCCGCCGCCACCACCCGCTCGGCATCCGCCACCGTCATCGCCAGCGGCTTTTCGACGAACACGTGCGCGCCCTGTTCCAGCGCCATCACCGCGTAGTCGGCATGCGTGTCGGTATAGGTGTTGACCGAAACCAGGTCCGGCTTCAGCTCCCGCAGCGCTCCGTCAAAGTCCGGCCGAACTGCGTAACCCGCCAGCTCCGACTCGAGCTTCGGCGCCCGCCGGTTCACCAGCCCGACAATCTCGAACCCCGGATGCCGATGATAAGCCAGCGCATGACTGCGCCCCATGTTGCCCAACCCGGCGACGAGAACACGCACAGTCATTCTTCTTGGCTCCAAACACAGCTATCTCGGCGATCCTCCCCCGCGTGGCGGGGGAGAGGGACCATGCGAAGCATGGTGGAGGGGGCAGCCAGACTCACGATCTCACGCCATCCAGCCCGGCATTCAACTCCACCGCCAAACCCTCGATCCGCTCCGCCGATCCAGCCGCAAAGGCCGCCGGCATCCCATAATACCGGTGCGCCTCCAGCACCTCGTATCCCCCGAACGGATACTCGGCCGCCGGCGGAATATACCCAGGCACCCCATCGGCAAAGCTGTTGACGAAATGCACGCGCTTGCCGTCCCCGCGCACGTTCAGCGCCGATTGCGCGAACATCTCGCCCGGCATGAAGCTGAGCCGTACACCAGCCCAGTCCAGCACCGTCACCCGCCCGCTCCACGGCGAGGCAGGCTCCAACGCAATCGTTTGCGCCCAGTCGGCCCAGCAGTCGTAGAGCGTCGCCCAGGCGGGGTCCGATTCCCTCGCCTTAGCCCGCCATTCCGCCGCCAGCTGCGGGAGGGGCGCCGTCTCGTTGCGCACAAGATCGAGGCTCACCGTCCCGCTCGCCGCGTGAACCGGCCCGTCCAGCCGCATGAGCTTCGCCGCCGCGGCACTCTCGGCGATCCGCCGGCCTAGCCGCTCTGCTTCGGCATAGGTACGGTCCGGCGTCGGCGTTGTGCTGATCGAGGAATGCGGCGAATGCCCGGTGCTGATATCACCTGCACACCCGGTCATGAACACCGCTACGATACCCGGCTCGGCCACCTCCAGCGCCTCGCGCACATAGTGTGGAAAGTCGGCCGTGTACTGCCGGTTGTATGCGGCCAGCACCACTGGGTGGCACGCATGCGAGGTGAGAATGGCGATCGGCCGCCCATCCACCCCATCGATCCGCAGCACCGGCACCGCCGGATCGATCACCCCGCCTTCGTGCCGCCGGTTGAACGCAATCCCGGGATTGTCCCCAACCCCAGCCGAGAGGACAGCGGGCCGCTGCGCCGCGACGGCCCGGTCGATCGCCTCAACGCAGCCGTCCTCCAGCCGCGCCAGGTAGCCCGCATCGAAGTCCGTCCCGCCGCGACCAGCCATGCTGACCGGCCCGCCATGGGTATGCGTAGCGATCACCGAAACCCGGTCGTCCGGCAGCACGCAGCGTGACCGGATGCGCGCACAGCTGTCCTCGTGCAGGCCGATCACGTCGACCACCACGATGGCCGTGTCGCCGACCGCGATGGCCCGCGCCGTCAGCGGATCATGGCTGCCTGTCGCCGGCTCTGTCCGCGCGGCGTAGCCCGACATCATCAGCCCGGCAGGCGGCGTGATGTCGACGATCGCTGCACCGGCCAGCAACTGGGGCATATCCGTCATTTGTTTCTGCCCTGCGTGTGGTGGGATCGTCTGGCGATCGCCATTAATGCCAAAAACATACCACTTGTCGAGCGAGACCCTGCGAAAGTCGACGGGTTGAAGTCAGTTGGGCAAGGTGGGCAGGGAAGTAGCTTGCAGCTCTTGGGGTTGACCTTGCGGAGGTTACGAGAATCAGCTTGGTAAATGGTCTTTTATTGGTATTATACGACGATTATGGGACGCCAAGGGCTCGGCGCTGATCGATCAGCATTGGGTTGGTCCGGGACAGGCAATTGAGCAGCAACAGCAACGCCATTTTCAGCGCCGAAACCATCATCCTGCCGCAGGGCGGGCCGCTTTACCTGCAGCTGAAGCGCTGGATCGAGAACGCCGTCGCCCGTGGCGTCATCAAGCCCGGCGATGCGCTGCCATCCGAGCGCGATCTCGCCGCCAAGGTCGAGGTCTCCCGCGTCACCGTGCGGAAGGCCGTGCAGCACCTGGTGCGCGACGGCGTGCTGATCCAGCGCCACGGCTCGGGCACATTCGTCGCTCCGCAGCAGAGCCGTGTCGAGCAGTCGCTGAGCCAGCTCACCTCCTTCACCGAGGATATGGCGCGCCGCGGCATGGCCGTCCGCGCCATCTGGCTCGATCGCGGCATTTACGATCCATCGCCGGACGAAACCGTGATCCTCGGCCTGTCACCCGGCGAGCGCGTCGCCCGGGTCGCGCGCCTCCGCCTCTCCGGCGACATGCCGCTAGCAATCGAACGGGCGGCCCTCTCGTCGGAAACGCTGCCCGATCCCGGCATGGTCGGCTCGTCGCTCTATTCTCATCTCGACAAGACCGGCAACCGCCCGGTCCGAGCCATACAGCGCATCCGCGCCGCCAATCTCGAGGAAGCCGACGCGCGTCTCCTCGAAATCCCCGTGGGCGCCGCCGCGCTCCACATCGAGCGTATCGCCTACCTCCCCTCCGGAAAGGTTGTGGAACTCACGCGCTCGGTCTATCGCGGCGACACCTACGATTTCGTCGCCGAATTGAGAGTGGGGGAGTCCCCCCGCAAGTGAACCCGAAGCCGTGAGTGGAACCGTGACCAGACCCGACGCCAACGCCAGCTACATGCGCCAGGAAGTGGAGGAGACCCCGGCCGCCATCGCCCGTCTGCTCTCCGAGGGCAAAGCCGATTTCGCCGCCGCCGGCAAGGCCCTCCGCGCCGCCGACCCGACGGCCATCGTCACCATCGCCCGCGGTTCCTCCGACCACGCCTCGTCGTTCCTCAAGTACGCCATCGAGTTGCTCGCCGGCGTGCCGGTCGCTTCCGTCGGTCCCTCGATCATCTCGATCTACGGCCGCGAGTTGAAGCTCAAGGGCACAGCCGCCATCGCCATCTCCCAGTCGGGCAAGAGCCCAGACATCGTCGGCATGACTCAGTCGGCCAAGAGGAATGGCGCGCTCACCTTCGCGCTGACCAACACGCCGGATTCGCCACTGGCGCAGGCCTCCGACCAGACCATCGCGCTCCGCTCGGGTGAAGAGAAATCCGTCGCCGCCACCAAGACCTTCGTCGCCTCGGTCGTCGCCGGCCTCGGCCTCGTCGGAAACTGGTTGGAAGACAAGGCGCTGCTCGCGGCCCTGGAATCACTTCCTGAGGTACTCGAAGTGGCCGTCCACTGCGATTGGTCACCGCTGCTTGGCGCTCTCGACAAGCACCAGTCGCTCTATGTCCTGGGTCGCGGCCCGGCACTCGCCATCGCCAACGAGGCGGCGCTGAAGTTCAAGGAAACCTGTGGCATCCACGCCGAGGCATATAGCGCCGCCGAGGTCATCCACGGCCCGGCCCGCATCGTCGAGCACCACTTCCCGGTGCTGGCGCTCGCCGCCCGCGACGCCGCCGAAGCGTCTGTCGCCGAGGTCGCCGAGCGGCTGGCGGGGCAGGGCGCCCGCGTCTTCATCACCTCGGTCAACGCCCAAAGCGCCGAACGCCTCCCCTTCGCCGCCTCCGGCCACGCCATCACCGACGCCTTGGCCCTGATCGTCAGCTTCTATGGCTTCGTCGAGGCCCTAAGCCGCCGCCGCGGCTTCGACCCCGACCGCCCGCCGCACCTGAAGAAGGTGACGGAGACGATCTAGGTCCACGCCGAAGCAGGTGCTTTCGTCTCCCTCCCCCTTGCGGGGAGGGGACAGGGGTGGGGGCCACAGCCACCAGCCGTCGAGTTCGTAATGTCAGGAATCGCCCAATGACCACCAAACAAGCCTTCACCGGAGCCCGCATCTTCGACGGCGCCGAGTGGCACGACCACATGGCGCTGGTTGTCGCCGACGGCAAGGTCGAGGGCCTGATCGCCGCCGACTCGCCCACCGATGCCATCCGCGTCCCCGTCGATGGGGCCATGCTCGTCCCGGGCTTTCTCGACCTGCAGGTCAACGGCGCCGGCGGCGCGCTGCTCAACGATACGCCGACGCTCGATGCCATTCGCACCATCTGCGCAACCCTGACGCAGTTCGGTTGCACCGCGTGCCTGCCGACGCTGATCACCGACACTGTGCCCAAGAACGAAGCCGTCATCGCCGCCGGGACCACGGCGACCGAGCGGCACGTTCCCGGCTTCCTCGGCCTCCACCTCGAAGGCCCGCACCTGTCGGTGGCGCGCAAGGGCGCCCATGATCCCAACCTGATCCGCCCGATGGACGAGTCGGACCTGCAGCGGCTGCTCGCCGCCAAGCGTGCGCTCCCGACTCTCCTCATCACCGTCGCCGCCGAAACCGTTGGTCCGGAACAGATTTCCCGCCTCGCGGCAGCCGGCATCATCGTCAGCATCGGCCATTCCGACGCCAACTACGTGCAGGTCGCCGCCGCCGCAGCAGCCGGCGCGTCGATGGCTACACACCTGTTCAACGCCCAGAGCCAGATCGGCAACCGCGAGCCGGGCGTCGTCGGCGCTGTGCTCGACCTGCCGGGCCTCGATGCCGGCCTCATCGCCGACGGCATCCACGTCCACCCGACATCGATCGGCATCGCGCTCCGTTCAAAGCGCGGCCCGGGCCAGATCTTCCTCGTCTCGGACGCCATGTCGATCACCGGCACCGACTGGACTGAGTTCGAGCTCACCGGCCGCACCGTCTATCGCAAGGACGGCGCCCTCCGCCTCGCCGACGGCACCCTCGCCGGCGCCGACCTCGCGATGATCGACGCCATCCGCTACGTCCACCAGACCATCGGCGTCCCGCTCGACGAGACGTTGCGCATGGCGAGCCTCTACCCCGCCCGCGCCATCCACGCCGAATCCGACCGCGGCCATCTGACCAAGGGCGCTCGCGGCGACTTCGCTGTGCTGACCGACGACCTCAAAGTCCGCTCCACCTGGATCGCCGGTGAGAAGGTGTTCGGCGCGTAGCGAAACGAAACCGGCCGCCCAGTGGACGGCCGGTTCGCAGTCAGGTCGGGCGGCCACTAGAACGAGAAGTTCAGGCCGACCTTGAAGGTGTGCAGAGCGATATCCGAGTTCGTCAGGAGGTACTGAGTATCGGCCGGGATATCGAACCGCTGCTCGTCGGAGGTGAGCGACGTGTAGAGATACTCCGCCTTTACCGAGATGTTGTCGTCGAGCGCTACTTCGGCGCCAACACCAGCCGTCCAGCCCGTCGCCGTGATATCGGCGCTCACGTCGTCGCCTGGGCCATCGAGATTGGTAATCGCCATGCTGCCGCCCGCGAACGCGAAACCGGCGGTGCCGTAGAGCAGCACCTGGTCCACCGCCACGCCTGCGCGACCACGCAGCGTGCCGAGCCAGTCAAGCTGGGAACTCGGGACAGACGCGAAGGGCGCGTTCTGCGGGTCAATTTCAGCGCCCTCGCCTGCAATGTTTGCCCACGAGATGTCTCCTTCGACGCCCAGGACGAACATATCGAGCTGAACATTGGCGCCCGCTTGGACGCCCACGGTCCAGCCGCTGATATCGAAGCTGCCGTCAGTACCGAAAAGGAAGGCGTCGGTGCCGGCGTCGTAAAAGTCTCCAGTCCAGTCGACCGTGCCGGTGCCAAAGCCGAGCGAGCCGCCTACATAGGCGCCGCTCCAGTCGTGCGCCGCCGGCGCTACCGCCACGGGCTCATCGATCACGACCAGGTCGGCTGCGTGTGCGGCCCCCGCCAAGGCAAGCGTCGAAACGGCAACCAGTAGTGCGCTAGTAATTTTCATTGTTGTCCCCCTCAAATTGCTGAGGACAATATCGTCGACCACGACAAACACAGCAATATCGACGGATCAATTGTCACGGGCTGGTGCGTGACTGCCACACAGCGCAATAGTGCGTAGCAAGTGGCTCGCCGAAATCAATCACCTAGGCATCCGCCTATCACGTGACGGTGAAAGCCACACTGCTTCCGCACGCGACCGTCCACGCCCGCACATGCCAGCAACAGAAGTTCGCGAGCAGGCACTTCAACTCGGCCGCAATCCACACGAACGGCGGTTCACCTTCCGTTCATCGGCGTGGCTTACCCGCGGCCAATGTAAGGCATCGTCGTTGCCATCACCGTCATGAACTGCACATTCGCCTCGAGCGGCAGCCCGGCCATATAGAGAATCGCATCCACCACATGCTGCACGTCGAACGTCGGCTCCGGCTCCATCGTGCCGTTGGCCTGCAGCGATCCGGTGGTCATCCTGGCCGTCATGTCGGTGGCCGTATTGCCGATATCTATCTGCCCGCAAGCGATGCTAAAGGCCCGTCCGTCCAGCGAAATCGCCTTTGTCAGCCCGGTGATCGCATGCTTGGTGGCGCTGTAGGCCGCCGCCCCCGGTCGCGGCACATAGGCTGAGATCGAGCCGTTATTGATGATCCGCCCGCCCTGCGGCGTCTGGTCCCGCATCGCCCGGAACGCCTCCCGGGCCACATAGAACGCCCCGTTGAGGTTCACATCCACCATGCCCTGCCAGGTCCCGATGTCGGTATCCCCAAAACTCGCCTGTGGCGCGAACCGTCCGGCATTGTTGAACACCACATCGACGCGACCCAATTTCGCTTTGAGATCAGTGAAGTAGCGGTGCACCGCCGCCGGGTCAGTGACGTCGCAAGTGCCGCTATACCGGGCGCCGCTGAGCCGCGCTGTCTCGGCCAGCTCCACCTCGCGCCGCCCCAGAATCGCCACCCGATACCCGGCTTTCCCCAACCCGATCGCCGTCGCGCGCCCAATCCCCGACGTCGCGCCGGTCACCACCGCCACCTTGCCGTCTGTCATTTTAGTGTTACCCGCCCTTGTTTGCGCTCATATGGGCGACTACTTGCGGCATAGGCAAGGCAGCCATGTGCCGACACCCGCCCACCATCTAGACGGCCCCCAATGTCCTCACCGCGTCAGCCCTCGCCGAAAGGCGGGCAGAATCAGGCGATCTCGGATTTGCTGCAGAAGGGGCTGGCGCTGCACCAGTCCGGCCGCGCTGGCGAGGCTGCCAAGCTCTATGAGCAGGTACTGGCCCGCGACTCGAAGCAGCCGGCGGCCAACCACCTGCTGGGTCTGTTCCATCTTCAACAGGGACGCGCGGCCGACGCGGTGCAGCGGATTTCGCGCGCCGTAAAGGCCCGCCCCGATGACGCGCAGTATCTCGGTAACCTCGGCGTCGCGCTGAATGCTGCCGGCCGGAGCGCCGAGGCTGTCGATGTGCTGCAACGCGCCATTATGAAGAACATCGAGTTTGCCGAAGCCTTTTCCAATCTCGGCATGGCCTTCCGAAACCTCGGCCGGTTTGACGACGCGGTGACAGTCTATCGTCGCGCCGTCCGTCTGAAGCCGAACGAGGCCGGCTTCCATTTCAACCTCGCAAACTCGCTGCGCGACGCCGGCTATTTGTTCGACGCCGAATCCGCTTACCGCCGCGCTGTCCATCTGCGGCCGAACTACAGCGCCGCGATCAATGGCCTCGCCGTCATGCTGGATGGCCAAGGGCGGGCAAGCGAGGCTCTGAGCCTGGTCGAGGACGCGTTGCGCGTCCAGCCGAAGGACGCACAGCTCCACCTCCGGCGCGCCCGTGCCCTCTACCATCAGAACCGCCTCGAGGACGCCGTCGAGAGCTTCGACCAGACTATCTCCCTGAACCCGGCCTTCGGCGAGGCACACCTACATCGCTCATATGTCGTTCGTCACGAAACGCACGACGCTTCTGTAGACGCCATGCAGGCCCTCTTTCACGCCGACAGCGCTCCGGTTGAGGATCGCGTGTTTGCGGGGTTTGGCCTCGGCAAGGCACTCAGCGATCTGGGCGAGCACCACCAGGCCATCACCGTGTTCACCGAAGCCAACCGGATGAACCGGCAGAGCCTCACATTCTCGCTCGATCGGGCCATCGGCGACCTGAAGCGCGATGTCGATCGGTTCGACGGCGTGGCGGGTCCGCATAACAATGGCGGGTTTCGCGAAGCGATGCCGATCTTCGTCGTTGGCCTGCCGCGTGCCGGCAAGACCACGGTCGAGACGATTCTCTCTCGCCATCCGTCGGTGGCGGGAGCAGGGGAGCTGCCAACCATGACTCGGCTGGTGCGCGAGCTTCTGCTCCAGCAGCCCGACGTGGCGGTGGCTGATATCCCGCCCGACCGCTTCACCGAACTCGGGCGCGCCTACATGCGCGAGGCTCAGAGCCTCGTGCCGCCGGGGAAGACGGTGGTGGACACCATGCCGTCAAACTACCGCCACATCGGCTTCATCCGCCTCGCCATGCCGTATGCCCGGATCATCCGCTGCGTGCGGCCGCCCGCCGACCACAGCGTCGCGATCTTCGAAAAGCACCTGACCGGCAACGGGTATGAGTACTCGAGCGATATGGATGAACTCCAATCGTACCATGCTGCCTTCCGGGACATGATGGACAGGTGGCACGCGCGCTTCCCGGGCGGCATCTATGATATCGACCTGGGCAACCTGTCGCACGATCGCCAGGGCGAAATCCGCAAACTGCTGGAATTCTGCGGGCTTCCCTGGAATGACGCGTGCATGGCCGAGGCGCGTTCCGAGCCTCAATACCGCGACTGGTCCCGTGACCGCATCGCCGCCAATCGAGCCGAACACATGGCGGCGTGGCGCGAGGTTCGTCCGCAGCTCTGGGGTTGAGACCCTTTCGAACCTCTCCGCAACGGGCCTGGGGACTGCGCCCGGCGCCTCCGGTTCACAAGAGTTAAGGGTTGGTTTCCAAAGCTGTGCTGAATCTGCAACAGCCAGTCTGCAACCACCTTGGCGCTGCCCCAATTCAGCCATTCTGCGATTGCGCCTCCCAAACTCCTGCGTAGAGTGGGTAATGCGAATCCATGCATGGGATCGTTTGTCGGTCGCAAACGCGACGACAACACACACAAGAGTGTGGTCGCGTTTCGACAAACCGCCGGGCAACTGGCAAAAACGAATGACTGACTTTGGAGGTCAATAATGAAAATCAGGAGCCTTCTTCTGGGTTCTTTGGCGGTTGCGGGTCTCTCGACCGGCGGTGCCTACGCGGCCGATCTCGGCGTTCTGACGTCGCTTGACGTTTGCGACGCTCTGGGCCTGTCGGGTCTGACGATCTCGTCCGACACCAACTGCCTGCAGATCACCGGTGAAGTGAAGTACAAGTTCACCTGGGGTGACTACCGCCTCGGCTTCCCGGGCTACCGCGTCGACGTCGAGACGATGGCTGGCGACTTCAACCTGCCCGAGGGCAACGGCCTCAACGACTGGCAGTCGCGCTTTGACGCTTGGATCAAGTTTGTCGCGACCGCCGACTCCGACTTTGGTCCGGCCAAGGCCGTCCTGAAGCTCAAGGAAGTCGACCACGCTCGCGTGGACAACGAAGGCAGCGAATTCACCGGTAGCTCGGATACCGGTGGTGTGGTTCTCGACGAGGCTTATGTCTCGATCGGCGACTCGACCGTGATCATGGCCGGCAAGAAGGGCTCGATCATGAAGAAGGGCGACGACGAGCCGCTGAACTGGCTTGGCCTGTTCAATTCTGAGAAGGTCGACCTTGGTGTCAACTGGAAGTCCGACGGCGATCTGAACGACGGTGCGGTTCTTCCGGATGGCGGCCACGTCATTCAGGTTGTCTCCGATCTCGGCAACGGCTTCTCCGTTGGTGCGGGTCTCGAGAAGCTCGACTATGATAGCTCTGTCGCAGATCACGAAGGCACTGCTGTTGGCGTTGTCTCCTACGCTGGTGAGGGCATCTCGGCTCACTTGACCGTTGCTGCTGCTGGCGTGCTCGACGGCGACATCGAAGCTTGGGGTGCACATGCCGGCTTTGCTGGCACGTTCGACAACTTCAAGGTTGTTCTCGCCGGCGCCTACGGTCACGACGACTACGCTACCAACGAAGACTACTGGAACGTTCTGGCGTCGGCTTCGGCGACGTTCGACATGTTCACCATCGCGGCCTCGTTCGAAGCCGTCGATAACGGCGTCAACACGGACTACGGTGCGGGCGCCTCGCTCAGCGCTGCTGTCACCGATGGCGTGACCCTGAACCTCGGCGCTCGCTGGTACCACGAAGACGCGACCGGCGACGACAACTACCAGGTTGCAGCTTCTGTCGCTGCCGCCGTCACCGAGACGATCACGCTTACCGGCGAAGTCGGCTACCTGAACGACGACACGAGCGATGGCCCGGTGGACGATCTGTTCTACGGTTCGGCCAAGCTGGCTTGGGCTCCGGGCGGTGGTTACACCTCCTCGATCAAGGGCACCGTCACTTCGGAAGACGGCTACAAGATCGAGTCCGAGTTCAAGAAGACCTTCGAGTAAGCCTTACGGCCCAATCGGAATGGAAAGGCCCGGCGTCAGCCGGGCCTTTCTGCTTTTTGAGACGTTCACAATGTGGTCAGCCCCCGTTCATCTGGCCTCAATTATCCGTTCATCTGAGCATTCTGAAATCGTCAGTGGCGTTGTCGCACTTCTCCGATTCACTGATTGACGCTATGGCTCATCGTCGGCATGGCGCCGGCGCTATTCTTCTTCCGGGGGCGGCATGAGCGGCATCTTTCTGCGCTGGGGTGTTCCAGCTTTCGTCACGGTGATCGGCGGCACGGTCGCCGCCATCGCGACGAGCGGCAGCGCCATCCCGCCGGATCTCGCCACCCGTACCGCAGCTGTCATCGCCGCGCCCGAATACGACTGGGCCAAGCTCAGTTTCGACATGCGCGATGCGACGGTCGCCGGCACGGCGACCACCCAGGCTATGATAGATGAGGTGGTCACGAGGGTCGCGGCCGTGCATGGTGTCCGCGCAGTCACCTCGAATGTTGTTTTGGCTGAGTATGTTAGCCCATTTCCCTTCATCGCCACGGTAGAAGGCGGCACGATTACCCTGTCCGGCGGTTTGCCCGACGAAGAGGCGCGCGCCGAACTCCTGGCTGCAGCGGGAGAGGGTGCTCGCGACAAGACCCGGCTTATGTCGGGAGCGCCCAATCGTGCGAGTTGGATCGTCGCGGTCGACTACGCTCTGGGCTATGCCACGCAGCTCGACGAAGGCGAGGTGGCGCTGGCCGACCTCGATCTTACGATTACTGGACGTGCGAAGTCTGGCGAAGCCTACGACGCGCTCATGAAAGTTGGCGCGAAGGCGGCGCCGCCCGCCGTGAACGTGTCGTTCCGCGATGTACAGCCGGCACTGCAGTCGCCATTCGAGTGGCGCGCGGAATATGACGGGCGGCGCGTCACCCTGTCGGGTGCCACGCCCAGCGAGCAGCTCGTTGCGGAGCTCGAGGCGCTTGTTCCGTCGGGTACGGGGGTCTCAACCAGCCTCGTCCTGGCCTCCGGGGCGCCGGCCGAGTTCGCGCCATCGGCGAAGGTGCTGTTGGAGAATCTGCTGAAGCTGGAGAGTGGTAGCGCCACAATCTCCGATACCACGTCAACCCTTTCGGGCTCCCCAGCGGACCCCGCTACGGCGGAGGCGGTGCGTGTGGCCATGACCCCGTCGGGCGCCACGGTCAACCTGGGGCCGCCGCATGTCGGGGAGTATTGGCTCAGCGCCGAGCGCGGCGCCGGTGGCATCGTGCTGGACGGGTTTGTCCCGGACGCCGCCATGCGTGACCGGCTCGAGGCGCTGGACGGCATCGATGCGGCTGGCCTCGAGCTCGGACGGGGAGCACCCGAGCGGTTCGAGTCCGGCGTCGATTTCGTCATCAATGCGCTTCGGCAAATGAGCGAGGGTCATGCCGCGATCCAGGGCACGATCATCACGCTCGAAGGCCGGGCGGCGACCGTGGCGGATTTCACGGCGATCGAAACCACGCTCGAGCTCGGAGCGCCGCAAGGCCTGATCCTGGCCACCGCGACCGTCAAGCCGCCGCTCGCAACGCCCTTCACGTTTGCGGCCGAGAAGTCGGCCGATGGCCAGCTATCCCTGACAGGCTATGTCCCGAGCACGGCAGTTCGCAAGGTGCTGCTCGACAAGTTGCCCGCGGCGAAAGATGCGACGATCATCGCCGACGGCAACCCCGCCGATTTCGAGGCGGCGGCGCTCAAGGCGCTCAGCGTCCTGCCGCTGCTCGATAGCGGCAAGGTCAGCTACGACGGGGCAAGCTGGAGCCTGACCGGCGCAGTGGATACGCCGCAGAAGGCCTTCGCGGCTGAGTCGGCCTTTGCCGACACCGGACTGCGCGCCGCAGGCTGGACCTACACCGTCAACCTGCCAGGGGCCGCGGATGTTGCCGCGCTTCCGGTTGTGGATCCTTATGTCTGGCGTGCCCAGAAGTCGGCCAACGGCAGCATCACATTTGCAGGCTTCGTGCCGACCGAACAACTGAAGCGCTACCTCGCCGGCCACGCCGGCACGAGCGTCGTCGATGGGACCGCGCTTGGGGCCGGCGCGCCGGAAGGTTTCATTCCCGCCGCGATAGGCGGGCTCGATGCCTTGCTGGCGATGGACGAGGGGACTTTCTCACTTTCCGCCGGCAACTGGTCGCTGACCGGCAAAGTGCCGACCACCGCCGACCGCCACGGCGTCGAGAAGTCGCTTCGTGGCGCGGCAGATACTTCTGCTTGGCATGTGGCAATCCAGGCCGCGGATGCGGCTCCCGTTGTCGCGCCGTTTGTCTGGTCGGCGGTCAAGGCAGCCGACGGCAGCTTCACCCTGTCCGGCTATGTGCCAACCGAGCAGCTGCGCAGCTTCGCGACGGTGCGCGCGGGCAAGGTCAGCAAGGACACCACGCTGGTCGGTTCGGGCGAGCCGGAAGGGTTCATCGCCGACGCATTGGCGGGGCTCGACGCGTTGCTGAGCCTCGAAAGCGGCGAGGTCAAATACGACGGGAGCACGTGGTCGATTTCGGGCCAACCGGTGACGACTGCTGCCCTTGATGCTGCCAAGGCTGCCCTGGCGACGACCTCGAACGGTGGTGCCGGATGGAAGCAGGCGTTTGCCGAGCCGACCCAGCCCGCTTTGCCCGAGCCCGAGCCCGCCGTGGCCGAGCCGGTGCCTGCGGTCGCTGAGACGCCTGCTGAGGCCGAGCAGTCCGCGGAACCCGAGGTCGCGGTAGAGCCGGTGCCCGAGGCCGAAATTGCAGCGGCTCCCGCTGAGCAAGCGCCCGCAGCAGAGCCGGAGCCCGAAGCGGCGCCGGCGGAGACCGACGTCGCCGCAGCCGAGCCAGTTCCGGCCACGCCCGAGGTTGCGCCGACGGTTCGCAACTTCGTATTCGACGCCAAGAAGCCGCTCGGCGGGCCGATCACCTTCACCGGATCCGTGCCGGCCGAGCCGATGCGCCGGCACCTTGCGGTGATCACCGGTGGGGAGCCGTCTGAGGCTCTCACTATCGGTAGCGGCTTGCCCGCCGATTTCGTCGGCAGCGCCGATGCCGGCAGCCGCGCACTGGCGCTGCTCGCAGACGGCGAGTTCGGGCTGGACGGTGATAAGTGGGTGTTCGCAGGACGCGCCGAGACTGAAGCGGACCGGCAGGCTGCTCTCAGTGCCCTGGCTGCCGTGCCGACGCTGGACCAGTGGGAGACCAACGTGACGCTGCTACCGGCGCTCGCCGTCTGCCAGGAAAAGGTCGGAGCGTTTGCCGCTCGCAACGCCATCCTGTTCCAGTCGGGCAGCGCCCGGATCGCCGATCAATCGCTGCCGGCTGTCGATGAGCTGGCGGGCTATCTGGCCATCTGCCCGAAGGCGACCGTGAACGTCGAAGGACACACTGACGCCGACGGCGATGACGAGGCGAACCTGGCGCTCTCCGTCTCGCGCGCCGAGGCAGTGGTCGATGCGCTGATCCTGCGCGGTATTGGCCCCGAGCGCTTGTATGCCATCGGCTATGGCGAGAGCCTGCCGATTGCCAGCAATGAGACGCGCGCCGGCAAGCAGGCCAACCGCCGCATCGCCTTCACTCTCGCTGACGAGTAACGACCGCACGATGACCCTCGATTCGCTGATCTATCTGCTCGAAGTGTATTGGCCGTTCGTCCTCGGGGCGGGGGCGATCGGCCTGGGTACCGGCTGGCTGTCTGTCGGCGGACGGAAGGGCTGAGCTGCATGCTGAATCCGGCCCACATCCTTGAAATCGCGTTGCTTCTGCTGGTCGCCTTCCTGCTCGGCGCCAGCATCGGCTCCGTTGCGCGGTTGGCTGTTCTGCGGCTGACCCACCCCAAGGTGGCAGTGCCATCGCCGGTGGTGGGCGTCGCCCCCGTCGAGGCGGCGGCACCCGCACTGGTCGCTACTCCCGTGATCGAGCCGATGTCGAAGCCAGCAGCCCCGGCCGCACCAGCTGACACCCCGGCGGTCGATTTCACCGAGGCGTTGCTGGCCTTGGCCGGAGACAAACCCGGTAGCGCGGCCCCTCTGCGGGCGATCAGGATGCCGACGCTCGCACCGTTGCCCGGCTCCGAGGCTGCCAAGCCGGTAGCAGAGATGGCGCCGGCGCGTGCCGCTGGCGCCACGACGTCCGGACGTCTGATTGCGCATCCGCACGTGGCGGCTGAGCCTGCGCGCACGGAGACAGCCAGCGGTGCCGGGGCGGACGTGATCCCGTTCCCGGTTGAGAAGCAGGTCGGCGAGAAGGCAGAAGAGCCGTCCGCTTCGGTGGCTGCGGAGCCGGAGCCTCAAGTCGAAGCTCCGGTCGAGCAGGTCCATGCCGTCGCGGAACCGGAGGTGGTGGTCGCCCAAGATACTACCGATGCCGCTGAGATTCCGGACACGCAAGCACAAGCCGTCGTCGCGGCGATCCCGGAGACTACGGCGGAGCCAGCACCTGCGGTTGTTGCGCCGATTGCCGCCGAGCCGTCCGAGCCCGAGCCGGTGGCTGCTGCGCCCATTTCCGTTGAACAACCAGTCCCTGAGCCTGCCGCGCCGGATGCCGCCGCGGAGGATGATGAGGCGGCGGCTATGCGGGCTATCGAGGGCAACTGGTCGCCACGTCGGAGCACCGCCGGCAGGGCACGCAAAGCCGCGCTTCCGGAAACGTCCGGCGATGAAGCGGTTGCTGCATCCGGCGTTGCCGTTGACGCAGCCACTCAGGCGGTAAGCGCGGCGATCATATCCGAGCCGGAAGAGATGCCGGGCAAGCCAATCGGCCTCGCCGCTCCCCGGCACGGCGTGAAGGACGATTTGACTCATGTCATCGGTATCCTGCCGATCATCGAGACGGCGCTGAATCGGCTGGGGCTGTACCACTTCGATCAGGTGGCGGAGTTGACCGATGAGAACGCCGGCTGGATCGAGGTGCATCTTGGCATTGCCGGGCGGATAGGCCGCGAGCACTGGCGCGAGCAGTCACGGGAGCTTGCGGTGGCCGCAGCCACCTCAAAGAAAGCAGCAGGGCGGTAGGTTCAGGCCGCCTTGGCTCGCCGCTTGACCAGCCGGCGCACGAATTCGGCGATCGGCCCGACATCTTCGGGCGTGTTGAGCAGGGCAGGGGATCCCGACCCCTCAATCACATAGCCCTCGGCATCACGGCGGCGGCGCAGCATTTCTTCGAACGTTTCACGCCGCACCTGCTCCGTCAGCTGCGTGCGCATCAGCATCAGCGGCGCACTTCCCAGGGCATCGTAGAGCTTCCACTGCGGCACGAGGATATCGTCGTGCTCGAACGCCTCGAGCAGGCCCATCAGGTGCGGATCGAAGAGCGCGTGGACCCGGTTGCGCTTGTCGAGATAGTGGGTCCGAGCCGCCAGCACATCCAGCAGCCCTTCCGTAGCCGCCGGGTAGTCTGGCGCCAGCATGCGGCGAGACATGGCGCGGAAACCCGCCTCGGAGCGGTTGCCCTGCAAATCCTTGAGGTTGTTGCGCAGTCGAACCAGGCCGCGCGGATCGGAGACCGGGCCGGCGTCGATCAGCACGGCGCCTGCGACCAGGTTGGGGCGCTCCGCAGCGAGCGCCATCACCACCTGGCCGCCATAGCCCTGGCCGACATAGATGCCTCCGTCGACGGCGAGGGCAGCCATGACCTGGATCAGATCGAGCGCATCGACGGTCGAGATGTAACGCGACTTGTCCGTGCGATCGCTGGAGCGGCCGCGCCCCTTGAGGTCGACCAAGACCACCGGCCAGTCGTCGCCGAATACGCGGTGGAAATGGTTCGCGAAATCGCCGAAGTCCGTCATGTTGCGCTGGTAGCCGGGCACGCAGACCAGCGGGATGCGTCCCGTCGCGAGGCGACCCGAGACGTGCACCGCCATCAGCTCATCGGCCGGCCCGACCGCGTAGCGTGTCACCGGCAGGGTCGCGAAGCTGCGGTAGTCTTCGGGCGTGGTGCGCGGGCGGGAGAACATCATCGACAGAGAGATAGCAGACTTTCGAGGCACCCCAAGCAGGGTCGTGAGCTCTTCCACGTCTTGCTGTGGCTAGCCTGGGATCTTCCGGAGCGCGCTATCGATGCCGAGGTCGTCCTTGCCCAATCGGGCGCGGTAGACCAGGTAGTTGCCGAGCACCCGCTGCACGTATTTGCGGGTTTCCTGCACCGGGATCAGTTCCACCCAGACTACCGGGTCGATGGCATCCGACCGCGGGTCACCGAAGGTGGCGATCCACTTACGGGCATTGCCGGCGCCAGCGTTGTAGGCGGCCGCGGCGAGGAGAAGCGAGCCATCGAAGCGCTCGAGCTGCGCCTTGAGATAGGTCGAGCCGAGCAGGGCATTGTATTCGCCGTCGCTGGTGAGGCGGCTCGCTGAGTATTTGACCCCCAGCTTGCCTGCGGTTTCCTTGGCGGTAGCGGGCATCAGCTGCATAAGGCCGCGGGCGCCAGCTGACGATATGGCGTCGACCTGGAAGCGGCTTTCCTGGCGGGTGATCGCGTAGATGGCGGCATGGTCTATCGAGGCGAGCTTGGTGCTGGGCAGGCCGTCCTTGGGGAAGTTGAATAGGTCCAGCGGCGTGCCGCGGCGTTCGGCAGCGTCCGCGATGGCGATGGCCACGTGATGCGAGCCGAGTGCCTGCGCCAGGCGGGCGGCGAGCAGCATGCTGGCGCCGTCCTCGAGACCGGGGGCAAAGCTGTCGAGTAGCGGGATCGCCATGTCCTTGTGGCCGTTATCGGCAAGGAGGCGGACCGCGCGCACCAGCTCGCGGCTCTCGAAGCCGGCCTCGGCTTCCTTCCAGGCTGGCATGTCGCGGATCTCGACGGGCTTGAGGCCGAGCGCGGAGCGGGCCAGCTGGCCGTAGTAGATGGTGCCGTACGCGGCGGCTCTGCCGTAGGCGGTCTTGGCCCCTTTGTCGTCGCCGAGCGCCGTCAGGGCACGGCCCAGCCAGTAGTTGGCCTGGGTGACGGAGTCGGGCAGGGTCGCATTTTCGGCCATCGCTGCGAAGTGCGGGGCGGCGGCCTTGGCGTCCCGGAGGAACGACAGGGCGATCCAGCCGGCATGGAAATGCGCTTCCACCAGCCGGCCGTCCGGACCTTCGCGATATCCGTCGGCGGCGCGATAGGCCCGCTTCACTTCGCCCAGCGCCAGCAGCTGGCGGCTCAGGGTGCGGCGTTCGTACCAGAATTCCTCGGAATCGGGTGGGACCCCCTTGGCCTTGTCGAGCCACTTGATGGCGTCGTCCCACAGTTCGAACTGCCGGGCGCGCTGGGCGCGGCTGAACAGGTAGACCGGGTTCGAGTGCATCGACGGATCGACCGCGTCGAGCAGCTTCTTGGCGGTCTTGGCGTTGCGGGAAACGGCGTTGCGGGCGAGGGCCAGCGACTTCTGCGCCGGGGTCATGAACTTGAGCAGGCGTTCGACGCCGGTGGCGCGGTCGTGCATCATCAGGTGGACGGCACGGGCCCAGTGCGCATCGCGATCGATGAGGCTGCCGAGCTTGTCGAGCACCCGGGCCTCGGTGGCCTTGTCGAGGAAGTTCTCGGTCCAGATAGCGCGGGCGATGCGCGCCGCGCGGTCCTTCTGGCCATCGGCGACATAAGCCTGGGCAAGAGCGATCTGCGCGGACAGCGTGGTGGGCATGGCGCCGCCGAGTTGCTTGATCAGCGTTGCGCTATCGGCCTTTTCCCTGATCAGCGCCTGCTCGAGACGGGTCTTGAACACGGGGGCGGTGGCGAAATCCGGTGCGTCGGCAATGAAGCTCTGAACTGCGGCGGCGGGAACATCGCCTTCGCCGTTATAGATCGCGGCCCACTGGATGGCGTGACGCTCGGCCGTGTTGGTGAAGCTGCGGGCGAGCTCATAGGCGTCGGCATGCTTGCCGTCGGCGAGGAGTTCGAGGGCCTGCTTGAACGGGGTCGAGCTGTCGGTGGTGGCGGCGGGCAGCTTGGCTTCGATCGAGCCGGTGGTGACGGGGTCGAGCAGCGACGCTTCAACGGCGGGCTGCAGGGCATGGCGCGCAACCGGCACGACGACGTCGGCGGTGGGCTTGTCATTGGCGCGTGACAACAGGATCGGCAGCAATGCAGCGCCGATCACGCCTACGGCGAGAATACCTGCGGCGGCTAGGCGACGAGCGCCCCGCGCAACGACCATGGTAACCGTCCTGTTGGTCCTCGGTACACGTCCAACAAGGTGCCCCCACCCTTGCAGCAGCCATAGGTTCGCACGGTGCCCGTGAACTTTTGGTTAGCCACTCGGTCCTTGTGGGTGTGCGTCGCGCCCTCTGTCGACAGCTTGCTTGTCGCGCCGCACGAGAAAAACTATGGTGCGCGACTGTGGCTCCCCGATGATCGGGATGTGGCCACATTCTGGCCAGCGATGTAGTCGATTGGCCGTTCATCACAGCCGCGACCGCCAGGGGCGGCGCCCATACCGACGAGGAATTGCCTGAAATGTTGCGAGGCTCGATCACAGCGCTCATCACTCCGTTCGCGAACGGGGCGCTGGACGAGAAAGCCTTCAGCCATTTCGTCGACTGGCAAATCAACGAGGGTTCGCACGGCCTTGTGCCGGTCGGCACCACCGGCGAGAGCCCGACCGTGAGTCACGAGGAGCACCGCCGGGTCATCGAAATCTGCGTCGAGGTGACGGCCAAGCGCGTTCCGGTGATCGCCGGGGCTGGCTCGAACTCGACGGCGGAGGCAGTGTCGCTCGCCCGCTTTGCCGAGGAAGTCGGCGCCGATGCGGTGCTCTCGGTCGTGCCGTACTACAACAAGCCGACCCAGGAGGGGATGTTCCAGCACTTCTCCGCCGTGGCTTCGGCGACCTCGCTGCCGATCGTTCTCTACTCCGTCCCCGGCCGGACCGTGGTCGACCTGAGCGTCGACACCATCGTCCGCCTGCGCGAAGCTCATCCCAACATCATCGGGGTGAAGGACGCCACGGCGAACATGGAACGCGCCAGCATGCAGCGAATGCGGCTCGGCGCCGACTTCATCCTGCTCTCGGGCGAGGACATGACGGCGCTCGGCTTTAACGCGCATGGTGGGCACGGCTGCATTTCGGTGACCTCGAACGTGGCGCCGCGGCTCAGCGCGCTGTTCCAGAATGCCTGCCAGCAGGGCAACTTCGCCGAGGCGCTGGCGCTGCAGGATAAGCTGGTGCCGCTGCATCGCGCGCTGTTCCTCGAGAACAATCCCGGCGGCGTGAAGTACGCGGCCTTCAAGCTCGGGCTCTGCCAGAACGAGTTCCGCCTGCCAGTGGTGCCGGTGTCGAGGGACAACGAGAAGGCGATCGATCTCGCCTTGTCGCATGCGGGGTTGCTCCCCAACTAACTCCCTATGGCAAAGACACCCAACAAACCGGCGATGATCGTCACCGGCCCGATCGCGGAGAACCGCAGGGCCCGGTATGACTATGAGATCACCGACACGCTCGAGGCCGGTATCGTCCTGACCGGCACCGAGGTGAAGTCGCTGCGCATCGGCAAGGCCCAGATCACCGAGGCCTACGCCTCGCCGGAGCGCGGTGAGTTGTGGCTGATCAACGCGCATATCCCGGAATACCTGCAGGCCAACCGCTTCAACCATGAGGAGAAGCGGCCGCGGAAACTGCTGGTGAAGAAGAAGGACCTGGCCCGACTGAGCCAGGACGTCGAGCGTGCCGGCAACACCATCGTGCCAATGAAGCTCTACTTTAACGAGCAGGGCCGGGCGAAGCTGCTGATCGGCGTCGGCAAGGGCAAGAAGAGCTTCGACAAGCGCGAGACCGAGCGCAATCGGGATTGGAACCGCGATAAGTCGCGCATCATGAAAGAGGGCGGGCGCGGGTAGAAGACGGGCGGGCGCCTGGGCATAAGCCCCACCTTCACCGGCCGTCATCCCGGCGAAAGCCGGGACCCAGTGTACAGCACGTTCCAATTGCTCGGAACTCGCCGACCTTGCCACCTCGCCGCGAAAGACCGGCGCGGCCCGTACCAACCCAGCCGTCTGAGCAGTGGGTCCCGGCTTTCGCCGGGATGACGGCTGGTGCGGTAGAGTGACTGAGGCACACTGATGCATCCGACAGCCCCAGGGGCTTCGGAGTTTTCAAAGAGCCGTTCCCGGTGGGGAACGAAGCGGGACCGGCGAGGCGTTTGCCCCGTAGCGGTAGTCCGCAGATGAAAGAGGCTCATGCCTCGCCGGCCGGCCGGGGTTTTGGGCCTATGCCACCAGTGCCGGGGCGCATCCCCTGCCGCATCGCGGGAACGATGGCAGCTCGGTCGGCGGCCGGAATGCCAGCACCGCGTTTCCTTGCTCCCGCCCGGCTCATGCGTGCCAGGCT